>NZ_VOYQ01000014.1:0-86995 GCF_013420195.1 Acinetobacter sp. YH01024 | reverse complement strand
CTGCCATACTGGCAGGGCTTTCAATACTATTGAACACTCTTCAGTTGTTGTCAGAGTATTCGTCTGATGAGCTGAATGCGATTGCTCAGATCGCATTCAATTTATAAAAAATGTGTAGATACCTATGTTAATAAAGAGGGGGAAGCCTCCCTTTTGTAAAGGGAGGTTTGGAGGGATTAATTTATGGAGAATTTAAAGGATTTTTAAAAATCGTCCTTTTGATACATATGCGACATACGATCATGTTTGGTTTTTAAATATTGTTCGTTAAAGGGATTTAAACCCACAGTCAGCGGAACGCGATCAACGACATTCACGCCTTGCTCTTGTAGCGCTTCAATTTTTAACGGGTTATTGGTAATGAGACGCACAGCCGTAATGTTGAGATGATTCAACATGATAGGGCACATATCATAACGACGTGCATCGGCAGGAAGATCCAATAATAAATTGGCATCCACTGTGTCATGGCCTTGGTCTTGTAGGGCGTAAGCACGAATTTTATTGGTCAAGCCAATACCGCGACCTTCTTGGCGTAAATATAAAATCACCCCTTGACCTGCTTCATTAATTAATTTTTGGGTCGCTTGAAGCTGTGGGCCGCAGTCACATTTGAGTGAAGCGAAGGCATCACCGGTGAGGCATTCGGAGTGGATACGAACTAAAACAGGTTCAGTGGGAGCTTGTTCTAGTCCTTTAGAGAGTGCGACGTGTTCTTCACCGGTTTCAGGATCCTGAAAAACCGTAATATTGAATTCACCAAAAGCGGTCGGTAATCTTGACGTTGCGACAAATTCTATAGGCACTGCTTAACCCGTTTATTCGATTATAAATTGGCTAAAGTATAGCGTAATGCTTGGACATTGGTAGAATTGCAACGACGAATTTATGCAGAACATTTTCTTTTTTGTATAAAGCGAACGATAATAGTTGATAAATAGGAAGATTATTCAGGATAATCTGACTCATTCAAAATCTCCCCAGCGAGATCATTGCTAAAAATTACATCGCTACAAGTTTGGCTGATTGTAAGGTGATACAATTCGACGATATGATCGAGTTACCCATTTAGACCGAGCTTAGGAATTTGCCAGGCTTTAGAAGGCTTTGCCACATTATGCTGTATAAAGAAATACCATTTCAACGCCCTGTAACACCGTTGCTGGATACGATTAACCATCCTCAACAACTTCGTTTACTCGAGCGCAGCCAATTAGAGCAAGTGGCGGATGAGTTACGTCAATTTATTTTGTATGCGGCCGGACAAAGTGGTGGGCATTTTGGTGCCAATCTTGGGGTGATCGAATTAACCGTGGCATTGCATTACTGTTTTGATACGCCACGTGATCGTCTGATTTGGGATGTGGGTCATCAAGCCTATCCGCATAAAGCCTTGACCGGTCGTCGTGAACAATTAGTGACGATTCGTGCCAAAGATGGTTTGGCTGCGTTTCCTGCCCGTGAAGAATCTGAATTTGACACCTTCGGTGTAGGCCATTCATCAACCGCGATTTCTGCTGGTCTTGGGATGTCATTGGCACGTCGCTTCAAGCAAGATCCCTGTCATGTGGTTGCAATCGTGGGTGATGGCGCGATGACAGCGGGCATGGCTTTTGAAGCCATGAACGATGCGGTGGCACACAATGCTGACCTCATGGTGGTATTGAACGACAACGATATGTCGATCTCATGCAGTACTGGTGGTTTTGCTAAGCATTTGGCTGCGATTTGGGAAAGTGGTCAATCGGTGAATATTTCTGAAAATGGCGAAGCCTATATTCAACCTCATCCTGAATGGGCGTATAACTCACGCCTACATTGTGCTGCGACCGATGCTGCAGACAACCTATTTAAAGCCATTGGCTTTGACTACTTTGGTCCTTTTGATGGGCACGATGTTGAACAATTGACACATGTGTTTGAAGCCTTAAAAAAACGCAGAGGCCCACGTTTAGTGCATGTCTATACCAAAAAAGGTAAAGGCTTTGCACCTGCCGAAGCAGATCAAATCAAATACCATGCCATCAGTAAAGTGAATGCACCTGCTGCAGTGGCAACTGCACCGAAATATTCAGATGTTTTTGGTCAGTGGTTATGTGATGAAGCTGCACAGGATGATCGTTTATTGGCGATTACTCCTGCGATGTGTGAAGGCTCAGGCATGGTGCAATTTGCCAAGCAGTTCCCTGAGCGTTTCTTTGATGTTGCCATTGCAGAACAACATGCGGTGACTTTGGCTGCGGGTATGGCCTGTGAAGGGGTAAAACCGGTTGTTGCAATCTATTCAACCTTCTTACAACGTGGTTATGACCAACTGATTCATGACGTTGCTTTGCAAAATCTCGACGTGACATTTGGTATCGACCGTGCAGGTTTGGTTGGTGAAGATGGCCCAACGCATGCCGGTGCATATGATTATGCCTTTATGCGTACCTTGCCAAACATGGTGATCATGGCGCCGAAAGACGAAAATGAATGTCGTCAAATGTTGCATACGGCTTATTTGTATAAAGGCCCAGCGGCGGTACGTTACCCACGTGGTAATGGACTGGGTGTTGAGATTCAGCAAGAGATGACTGAGCTTGAAATTGGCCGTGGTGAAATTGTTGCAAACTTCAATGATCAGCAAGATGACACCATTTCTATACTGGCTTTTGGTAGTCGTGTTCAAGCGGCACTAGAGGCAGGGCAGGCTTTAGCGACAAAGCTAGATGTGGCTGTACGTGTGATTAATATGCGCTTCGTGAAGCCATTAGATACACAGTTGATCGATCAAATCGCAGCAAGTACGCAACTATTTGTGACAGTTGAAGAGCATGCCGTCATGGCGGGTGCGGGCAGTGCAGTAAATGAATATTTAGCCCAAGCAGGCGTGGTTAAGCCTGTGCTGAATTTAGGTTTGGCTGACGAGTTCATGCATCAAGCAACACATGCTCAAATGTTGCATCAGGCTGGACTGGATGCTGAAGGCATTGGCGCTTCAGTGACACAGAGCTGGCTAAAACATAAGCAAACAGTGGTTTGTTGAATTTCTAATTTTTAGAAACATTTTTTCCCTAAAAGCCCTTATATTTGATAAGATATAAGGGCTTTTATGCATTATTCTTTATCAGTATCTTCAAATTTGTAGTGGGTGTTCAATGGAACCTATGGTGGTTATGGCTGCGCGTGCGGCTCAATTAGTTGGTCAAGAGCTTTTAAAAGCGCATCAAAATCGTCATAAACTCGATCTACAAGTCGAAGAAAAAGGAATTGATGGTCCAGTAACGCGTGTAGACCGTTATTTGGAACAATTGACTATCGATACCCTACGTAAAAGCTATAAAAATCACAGTTTCCTAGGCGAAGAGTTTGGTCTTCAAGAAGGCAAAGGTCACGACGCTGATTGGTGTTGGATCATCGACCCACTTGATGGCACATTAAACTTCGTTAATGGTGTTCCACATTTCTGCATCTCTATCGCAGTTCAACATAAAGGTGTAACTCAGCACGGTGTTATTTATGACCCTGTGAAAGATGAGTTGTTCTCTGCAAGCCGTGGTCGCGGTGCGATGATGAACCAACGCCGTATTCGTGTAAATGTAAAAGACAGCTTAGAAAACACTTTCCTTTCAGTGGGTCATGCGTATCGTAAAATTCGTAATGGCGAAGTGGTTTCTTATGCGAAAAACCATTTCAACTCATTGTTAAATGTGACTGAAG
This sequence comes from Acinetobacter sp. YH01024, assembly GCF_013420195.1. Lineage (NCBI taxonomy): Bacteria > Pseudomonadati > Pseudomonadota > Gammaproteobacteria > Moraxellales > Moraxellaceae > Acinetobacter > Acinetobacter sp. YH01024. Next base: position 83,293 of record NZ_VOYQ01000014.1, on the reverse strand, counting down.
CCGGTGCTCAATACCGTCGTTCAGGTTCTGCTGCTCTTGATCTAGCATATGTTGCTGCTGGTCGTTTCGATGGTTATTTCGAACTTGGTTTGAAACCATGGGACATCGCTGCGGGTGAACTTATTGTGAAAGAAGCGGGTGGTACTGTGGTTGATGCTCGTGGTGGTAACGACTCAATGGACAATGGTCAAGTACTTGCATGTTCTATGAAAATGCTTAAACCACTTATGCAAGCTGTAGTTCCAGCTTGGGGTGAAGCTGCTAAATAATAGAACGCTTAGTTCGAGTTTATTGACAGAATAATGAAATAAAGCCCTCTTTATGAGGGCTTTATTTTTGTCTAATCGGTCAAAAATAATGGCTTAAACACCTATGATTTAAAGCTTCTTACAAAAAATATTCTGAAGTTGACTAAAACAGGTGACATTTAAAAACTTTCTGCTATAATCCCCGCACGCACTAAATTTCGTTCATTACCTGAACATTCTCTTCTATCATTGTGTATGCGCGTTCCGGTCCAAAGAGAGGACGATATTTCGCGCCCCACCCAATCGCTAAGCGATTCCTTCAGGTTGCGGCTGTAATCATGTGTGCGTTATACACATCGTCGTTCTCGGATCGCCGCTGATTCTATATTTTCAGCGTTTTTTGCTGTGCCGCTTTTTGCCGATGTCCATCTGAATTTATATTTTTAATGGAGCACCCATTTTTGGGGTGAAATACTCTATGAGCAAAACTTTTGCTGATTTTCCTTTACATGAGTCGTTACAACTAGCATTACAAGGTCTAGGTTTTACTACTCCGACTCCAGTGCAAGAACAATCAATTCCAGCTGCATTAGAAGGTAAAGACCTTCTTGTATCAAGCCAAACTGGTTCTGGTAAAACTGCTGCATTCTTACTCCCAACTGTGAATGCTTTGGCTGGTCAAGACACTTTGATGTCTTTCAAAGAGCGTATGAAAGCGGTAACTGCACCGTCTATTCTTGTACTTTGCCCTACACGTGAATTGGCTCAACAGGTTAGCCAAGACGCAATTGCTTTAGTACGTCATATGAAAGGTGTTCGTATTGCTGCAATTATGGGTGGTATGCCTTTCGGTAAACAAATTCAACAGCTTAAAGGTGCACAAGTTGTCGTAGCGACTCCAGGTCGTTTACTTGACTTGGTTAACCGTCGTCAAATTAAACTAGACAACGTTGATGCGTTAATCGTTGACGAAGCTGACCGTATGCTTGACTTAGGTTTCTCTGAAGACCTAGAAGCGATCAGCGACTTGGCTGCTAACCGTAAACAAACATTAATGTTCTCTGCAACATTTGCGCCGCGTATCATTACACTTGCAGAACGCATGATGAATGATCCACAGCGTATTGCGATTGAAACTGGTCACTCTACAAATACTGACATTACTCAGACTCTTCACTGGACTGACGGTTTCGAACACAAGAAAAAACTTTTGACTCACTGGTTATCTGATGAGTCTGTAGATCAAGCAGTTGTATTCGCATCTACCCAAGAAGATACAGATATGTTGGCTGAAGAACTTGCAGAAGCAGGTCACTCAGTTGTCGCTCTTCACGGTGCAATGCCACAAACTGTACGTAACCGTCGTTTACGTAGCATTCGTGAAGGTCGTGCAAAAATCTTAGTTGCGACTGACGTTGCTGCACGTGGTCTAGACGTACCAACTATTTCTCACGTAATTAACTTCGGTCTTCCAATGAAGAACGAAGACTATGTACACCGTATTGGTCGTACAGGTCGTGCGGGCCGTACTGGTAACGCGATTACTTTAGCGACTTACCGTGAACGCGGTAAAATTCGTGCTTTAGAAGACTTCTTAGATGCACGTTTAAATGTATCTGAAATTGAAGGTCTTGAGCCATCTCCACCTCCTGCACGTGGTAGCCGTGATGGCGGTCGTGGTCGTCGTGATGGCGGTCGCGGTGGTCGTGGTGGTTTCGGTGGCGGTCGTCGTTTTGAAGGTGAATCAAACTTCAAACGTCGTGAAGGCAACCGTGATGGCGAACGTCGTTCATTCGGTGGCGAAGATCGTCCACGTCGCGAATTTAACAACGATCGTCCACGTCGTGAAGGTGGTTTCGAAGATCGTCCACGTCGCGAATTTAACAACGATCGTCCACGTCGTGAAGGCGGTTTCGAAGATCGTCCACGTCGTGAATTTAACAACGATCGTCCACGTCGTGAAGGCGGTTTTGAAGATCGTCCACGTCGCGAATTTAACAGCGATCGTCCACGTCGTGAAGGTGGTTTTGACCGTCGTTCTAACGATGACAACCGTGGTAACCGTGTAGATTATAAACCAGCTCGTGAAGGTTATGGCGATCGTCCAAAACGTTCATTTGGTGAAGATCGTCCACGTCGTGAATTCAACGGTGACCGTCCTCAACGTTCATTTGGTGAAGATCGTCCAAAACGTTTCGGCGATGACCGTCCAAAACGTTTCGGTGATGATAAACCACGTGGCGAACGCACTTTCGGTGAAGACCGTCCACGTCGTAAATTCAATGACTAATTGAATTTCGAAAGAAATATCGAAAAAACCGGTGGAAACACCGGTTTTTTTTATGGATTTAAATTAGCTTTTTAATCAGAAAAATGTATACTTGATCAAACTTTATGTGTTTAATGATAATTAATATGAACGGAAACGCGTTGGCAAATATGCGTACAGTGATGATCGAGGTACTTATGCCTTATATCGGTTTGACACTCTTATTGTGTAATATCGTTTACTATATATACAATTATTTTAACTAAATTCTTCTATTGGGTTGAAAACACCCTCTATAAAATCGCATTAATAATAAAAAACAATTTACCTGATGGAATGCAGGGATATGCGCTCATGCAATGGTAACATTTTAAACTTCAATCCTTTATAGTATGCATGCTGAAAAAAATGCAGGAAAATCCTCAGCTATGAATAATCAAACGTCTTCTCAGACTCAGGCACTGATCGAAGTGAAAAACCTGAGTTTTAAGCGAGGAGAGCGCGTCATTTATGACAATGTCAGTTTAAAAATTCGTCGTGGTCAGATCACTGCAATTATGGGTCCATCTGGTACAGGTAAAACGACTTTACTCCGTTTAATTGGTGGTCAATTGACTCCCGATAATGGAGAAGTGTTGCTTGATGGGCAGGACATTGCACAGATGTCACGTCAGGAGCTCTTCGCTGCGCGTGCGCGTATGGGGATGCTGTTTCAGAGCGGCGCATTATTTACCGATATGTCGGTATATGAAAACGTAGCCTTTCCAATTCGTGCGCATACCAAGTTGCCAAAGCATTTGATCGCTGAAATTGTTGCGTTGAAATTAGAGTCTGTTGGTTTACGTGGTGCAGAAAAAATGATGCCCTCTGAACTTTCAGGTGGTATGAATCGTCGTGTGGCTTTGGCCCGTGCAATTGCACTCGATCCTGAGCTGATCATGTATGACGAACCCTTTGCAGGGCAAGACCCGATTGTGATGGGGGTTTTAACTCGCTTGATTCGTTCGCTACGTGAAGCTTTAGATCTAACCACGATTATTGTTTCGCATGATGTGGCTGAAACATTATCAATTGCAGATTACATCTATGTTGTGGCTGAAGGGAAAGTGCAGGGCGAGGGAACACCTGAGCAGTTAAAAGCACATGCTTCGCCTTTTGTGAAGCAGTTCTTGACGGGTTCGGTAGAAGGTCCGGTCGATTATCAATTCAGTCATCAGCCCTATTTAAATCATGAGGTTCGTTCATGAATGCTATTGCCGCATTAGGTAGACGCGTCATTGAACGTGTTCGAGGAATCGGCGTAGCAACCATTATGTTGCTGCAGATTCTTTTTTCCATGCCGACTTTACTTGGCGTGAAATTATTTATTTATCAGATGTACCGTGTTGGTGTGCTTTCATTACTAATTATTGTGGTATCTGGCTTATTTATTGGCTCGGTACTGGGTTTGCAGATGTATAGCATTCTGTCGACCTTTGGTAGTGAAGCGATGCTCGGCACCGCCGTTGCACTGACGTTACTGCGTGAACTTGCACCTGTGGTGGCGGCTTTACTCTTTGCAGGTCGTGCAGGCTCTGCTTTGACGGCTGAAATTGGTTTGATGAAAGCCACTGAGCAGTTGTCGAGTATGGAAATGATCGGGGTCGATCCATTAAAACGAGTGATCTCGCCTCGACTTTGGGCCGGTATTTTTAGCTTACCAATGTTGTCGGTGATTTTCGCTGCGGTCGGCATCATGGGCGGTAAATTGGTGGGTGTTGATTTTCTGGGTGCGGATGAAGGCTCTTATTGGAGTGGCATTGAGAACAGTGTGCAATTCTTTAAAGATGTCTTTAATGGCACCATCATCAAAAGTTTTGTTTTTGCATTAATTTGTACTTGGATTGCGGTCTATCAGGGTTATGCCTGTGTCCCAACTTCAGAAGGTATTGCAACGTCGACCACGCGTACTGTCGTGTATTCTTCGTTGTGTGTTTTAGGTTCAGATTTCGTGTTGACTGCGGTCATGTTCGGAGGTATTTAATGAAATCACGTACGAGTGAACTGGCCGTCGGTTTTTTTGTCATTCTGTTTGCTATCGCTATTTTCTTCTTGGCGATGCGTGTGAGTGGTTTGGTCGGCAATAACATTGAAGACAGTTATGAATTGACCGCGACATTTGAAAATGTAAACGGGATTAAACCCCGTGCCAAAGTGACCTTAAGTGGTGTCAAAGTTGGTCAAGTGGAATCATTGAAACTCGATCCTGTGACGCGCTTAGTGACAGCACATCTGATTATGGATGGCTCATTAACCTCTTATAACGCAGAACAGTTAAAAGAAGTGCAAAAGAATGCACTCGAAGAACTGCGTTACACATCAGACTATGAAGCAGCAACACCTGCGAAACAAAAAGAAATGGAACAGCAACTGATTGCTAACATGAAATCCATCACCAATATCGATGAAGATGCTTACATTATGGTGGCAACCAATGGTTTATTGGGCGAGAAATATTTGAAAATTGTACCGGGTGGTGGTGTCAACTTCTTAAAACGTGGTGACCAAATTGGTAATACCCAAGGTACGATGGAAATCGAAGATTTGGTGTCTAAATTTGTGACCGGTGGTGCAGGGAACAAATCTGACAACACAGCAGATGCTGAACAAAAAACAGAAGCTGCTGACACAACAACGGCAGACGAACCTGCATTTGTTGAATAATTTTTAGGAGAAATTAAGTGAACACATTGTTAAAACATACGCTTACAGCAAGTATCTTATCAACTATGATGGCAGGTACAGCTTTTGCTGCTCCAAGCGAAGCACCACCTGCATTTGTAAAAAAAGTGGCTGATGGCCTCATTACACGTTTAAAAGCAGACCACGCAAAACTACAAAATAACCCTGCGGCTGTGAAAGCGATTGTTCGTCAAAACTTAGACCCGTACATCGATTCACAAGCGTTCACACGTATCGTGATGGGTACGTATGCAACGAATCAATACAGCTCAGCGGCTCAACGTGCGCAGTTTGAACGTAACTTCCGTGCAACGCTGATCGAAAACTATGGTTCAGCTTTTGCCAAGTTTAGTAACCAAACGTATAGCATGCGTCCATATAAAGCGTCGAACAGTAAGAACCCTGTTGTAACGATTGATTTCCATAACAACGGTGAAAAAATTCCAGTCTCTTTCCAGTTGGCGGATAAAGGTTCACAATGGAAAATCCGTAATATCAACGTTTCGGGTATCGATCTAGGCTTACAATTCCGTAATCAGTTTGCGGCGACTGTAAAACGTAATGGCGGTAACATTGATAAAGCAATTGCGAACTTCAAACCTGATGCTGATGCTGCATTAGACAAGAAAAAATAAGATAGGTGATGTGTGATTAAACTTCATCAACAAGAATTGATGGTTTCAGGCAAAATCGATTACAACAATGCCGAATTGTATTATCAAGACGGCTTGAAATTGATTCAACAACAGCAAGCTTTTCCCTTGGTGGTCAATCTTGCTGAGCTTGAGCATGGCAGTACTTTGGCTTTAGCTGTTTTGGTCCGTTGGTTACGTCAAACGCCAAAAGCGCAAGGTTTGCAGTTTAAAGCAGTCCCTGAAAAAATGATGAAGATTATTCAAGCTTGTCATCTTGAGCATGACTTGCAATTGATCTAAATAAAAAAAGCACCGTAAGGTGCTTTTTTTTATTTTAGCGGGACAAGAAACTCTCGCAAGTCTACGCAATAGGAACGGATTAAATCCATTTCTTCCAGCGGAAGTACATCAATGGGCCAATAAAGAATGCCACGATGATTAAGCTGACCACGATAAAACTGGTTGTACCATGCGCGAAGGGCAGTACATCGGTGTTCATTCCATAGACGCTAGCTACTAACATCGGTGGCGCAAGCATACTTGGTAAAATCGAGAATCGACGAATCGTATCGTTCTGTTCGGTGTTAATGAACCCAGAAGTGGTATCCAGTAAGAATCGAACCTTTTGGAACAAGAAGGCATCATGCTCAACAAGAGAGCGCACGTCTTCACTGAGTTCTCGGATGTCGGCATCATAAATATGACTGCCCAAGGCGCGAGGACGTGACAGGAAGGTGAGAACACGACGTAAGTCGATCAGACACAGCTGAGCTTTCCCGAGCATATCTTCTAAATGTGCAAGTCGGGTAATCATGTCATCTAAGTCTAAAATCATCTCACGATGACGGTTATTCAGCACTTCTGTGGAATATTTTTCTAAGTCCTTGTGGATATCTTCCAAGATATCCGCAAGTTCATCGAGTTTGGCTTCTAAAAGACCCAATAAAATCCAAGTTGGATCTTTATAGTCAATTTCATAATCGTTACGACGCGCGCGGGCACGAAAGGCACGGAAAGCCACCAGCTTTTCACCCCGTAAAGTGAATAAGCGCTCTTTATGCAAAATAAAGGCAACCGTTTGTACGGTAGCTAAGGTGCTAGCATTTTCTTCGGGTTCGCCATCGACCTGAAAATTTTTATTTTTCGTTAAAAAATAGGTGCTGATGTGCAAAATACCGTCGTCATCACGGTAGAATCGTGCACTCGACGAAATATCTTCTAATGATTTTAATGTAGGTAAATTTTGATCATAGGCATCCATAATCCATTGCTGCTCTTCCTGAGACGGGGCAATGAGATCGAGCCAGACTAAATCCTGATGTAAATCGAAGTCACCATTGATGGTGACATCTTCCAGGCTACCGCGCTCTGTGGCGTAAAAGGCTTCAAGCATGTTGTCTTTTCCCCTTGCGCAGTAAGTTAAAAATGAATGGGTGTATTTTAGACAAGGATTTGCTGAAAAACACTGTTCTAATGCTTATTTTATGAAAAAATCTGTTTAAAGTTGATTTTTCCAGCATAGCGTTCCTGATCTGATGGTGATTATAAATGAAATCTATCGCAATTTTCTGTGGTTCCGCCCTTGGTAACAATCCTGCCTATTTACAGGTGGCTGAAAAAGTCGGTCGTCATTTAGCGGCACAAGGCATCATACTGGTCTATGGTGGTGGTCGTTCAGGTTTGATGGGTGTTGTGGCAGATAGTGCTTTGCGTGCAGGTGGGCAAGTCATTGGGGTGATTCCAAAAGTCTTGGTCGATAAAGAATTGGCACATCCAGATTTAACCGAATTGCATGTGGTAGAAAATATGCAACAACGGAAAACCAAAATGTCTGAACTCTCGGATGGTTTTGTGGCGATTCCAGGTGGAGCAGGGACTTTAGAGGAAATTTTTGAGCAGTGGACGTGGGCTCAATTGGGCATTCATTTAAAGCCATGTGCCTTTCTCAATGTAGATGGTTTTTATGACGATTTATTGAATTTTCTGAAAACAACTGCAGAAAAAGGCTTTACCCATCCACGTTTTATCGAATGCTTAATTGCAGAAGATAATATTGAAACGATTGTTGAAAAGTTTCAATATTTCACTGCGCCAGAGCCGAAGTGGGGCATGGTTGAACGTACAGCTTTTATTGCGGATTTGGAACAAAATTGATGAAAATCATAACCGTTGCCGCAGCCATTATTTTAAATGAACAGTATGAACTTTTAGTGGTTCGTAAAAAACACACGGCATTCTTTATGCAAGTGGGTGGAAAATTAGAACCCAATGAAGCTCCTGAAATCACCATGCTGCGTGAAATTCAGGAAGAAATTGGCTGCGCTGCGCAGATTGAGCAATTCATTGGTCGTTTTGAAACGGCTGCTGCGAACGAAGTCGATCATCTACTGGTGAGTTATGTCTATCTGGTCCAGTTGCAAGGTGAACCGAAAATTGATGCGGAAATTGCAGCGATGCAATGGGTCAGCTTGGATGATACACAAACAAAACTTGCACCTTTAACACGTGAGGTGGTGATTCCTTGGGTGAAGCAGCAGGCGCGATCTCTTGCTGAAAGCTAAACCGCTTCGCTTGCTCAGTTTCTTTATTAGTGGTTGATGTTTGAAACTAAGGCTGTGCCGCAGCAATGCATGCGGCATATACCTGCGTGCAATGTAGCTGATGTAACAGCTCACTTAATGCATGGATTGAACTCCCCGTGGTCACCACATCATCAATGATGAGGACTTTACGGAAACGGCGTTTTTCGGTTGGGTTGATAATAAATTGCTGTTCGATATTTTCTAGGCGTTCTAGCCGACTTAAACCTTTTTGAGCGTGCTGTGCTTGACGAATCACTGGTTGCCAAACAGGGATGCGCAATTGCTTTGCCATCATGTGTGCAACGAGCAGCATTTGGTTATACCCACGGTCTTTAAGGCGTTCTACTGAAATAGGCATGGGGACGATGGCTTGAACCCTAGCTAAGCGCAAGCTTAAAAGGCTCTGTGCCAGTAAATTTTGATAGTGCAATTGTTGCTCATACTTATAGCTTTGAATGATGCGATCTATAGGGAAATCATAGTAAAAGGCACAAGAGATGCTGTGTTCATGGCGATCAACCGCTTGTTTAAACCAAGGCAGTTGTGCCCAGCAGTCGGTACAAAGCGAATGATGTTGTTGTCGATCGATACCGCAGAGCAGGCAAGGGGAAACGCTCTGTATTCCTTTTTGGATGAGGTGTTGGATAGATTGGAGCATGTTTTTATTCTAATCGTTCTTTTTTGAGTATTTTGCACAGTTCGTGGTGAAGTGCAATCACAACACCACAGCAACCTGTTCGACAAGCTTATTGGTTCAAGCCAATCTGTATAATTAGGATGATCGATCTGTCATCCTAATAATTATTATACATAGGCGTATCGAGGAGCTTCCGGCAGCCATCGTTTTAAAAGCGCTTGAGCCTGTGCAGGATAGTCATTCAGGACTTGTTGAGCCACATAGTGAGCCTGATTGAGTAAATGGTCATCGCGCTCTAATTTTGCTACACGAAAGCCCATATCGCCTGTTTGTTTAGTGCCGAGGAGCTCACCGGGGCCGCGAATTTCCAAATCTTTTTCAGCAATAATAAAGCCGTCATTGGTCTCTCGCATGATGCGTAAACGCTCTTGCCCATTTTGCGATAAGGGATTTTTATACAGCAAGGCACAGAAACTGGCTTTTGCACCACGTCCTACACGACCACGTAGCTGATGCAATTGTGAAAGCCCTAAACGCTCTGCATTTTCAATCACCATGATTGAGGCATTCGGGACGTCAACACCGACTTCAATCACTGTGGTTGCAATCAGTAATTGCAATTCATTATTTTTAAATTGCTGCATCACTGCTTGTTTTTCATCGGCCTTCATTTTGCCGTGAACCAGACCAATATTGAGGTCTGGAAAGCGTTCTTTAATTTCATTAAAAGTCGCTTCAGCGGCCTGAGCATCTAAAGTTTCTGATTGTTCCACTAAGGTACAGACCCAATAGGCTTGTTTACCTTCAGCACAATTGCTGGCAATCCGCTGTAGCACTTCTTCACGACGGTCAAGTGGAATAGTGACTGTTTGAATCGGTGTACGACCGGGTGGCAGTTCATCAATGACGGAGGTGTCTAAATCGCCATAAGCCGACATGGCCAAGGTACGAGGAATAGGGGTTGCCGTCATCACCAGTTGATGCGGTGTCATGCCATTGAGACCTTTGTTCCGTAGCGCCAAACGCTGATCGACGCCAAAACGGTGTTGTTCATCAATAATCACTAAACCCAATTTGGCAAATTGTACATTGTCTTGAAATAAAGCATGTGTGCCGACCACTAAATTGGCTGAACCATCTTGAATACTTTGTTCTGCAGCAGCTCGAGCTTTACCTTTTTGCTTGCCGGAAAGCCAAGACACGGTTAGACCCATAGGCTCAAACCATTTTTTGAAATTTAGATAATGCTGTTCGGCCAAAATTTCTGTTGGCGCCATCATGGCCACTTGCCAACCTTCCTCGAGCGCATGACAGGCAGCCACGCCTGCGACTAGGGTTTTACCTGCACCTACATCACCTTGAACTAAACGTAGCATGGGCTTGTTTTGTTTTAAATCTTTGGCGATTTCTTTTGAAACCCGCTTTTGCGCGCCAGTCATTTCAAATGGCAGCGTACTTAAAAGTTGTTTGGTGAAGTTCTTACTTGCAGAGAATGACGGTGCTTCGATTTGTTGAATATAAGCACGGCGGCTGAGCAAACTGACCTGATGGGCAACCAATTCTTCGAAAATTAAACGTTGCTGTGCAGGATGAGAACCTTGGCTGAGTTGCAACATATTGGCATCGACAGGGGGGTGATGAATATAGTCCAGTGCTTGTTTTAGGGCATAGCCATTGGTGAATTTTTCCGGCAATAATTCAGGTAAGTCATCACTATATAACTGTAGTGCTTGTTTGACATATTCACGCAGTTTGGACTGCGTTAAGCCTTCGGTTGCGGGGTAAATCGCAGTGAGTTGGGTTTGTGGTAAAGGCGTGTGTTCAGTAATCACCTGTAGTTCAGGATGATACATTTCTAAGCCACGAGCACCAACACGGACTTCACCAAAAATCCGTAAACGATTGCCCGGTTTTACCCGATCAGTAATGCCTTTATAGATATGGTAAAAACGTAAAGTAACTTTGCCACAGTCGTCATCTAGTAGGGCGGCCATCGATTTACGCTTACCGGGTGGGAAGTCGATATTTTTGACCGTGCCTTCTAGTAAATAACTGCGGCCCACGGTTAATTGGTTCATGGGGATGATCGTGCTACGATCTTCATAGTCGCGTGGCAGATGAAACAAAAGATCATCTGTCGTGAAAATATTTAGTTTTTCAAGTAAAGCAGCGGCGGCATTGCCAACCCCTTGCAATTGATGGACGGCAGCCATGTCCCCTCAACTTCGGTTTATATGATCTAAATGGATCAGTTCTGAGAATAGGTCGTTTGATGCATATTCTATTTATCGGTTATGGTAAAACATCGCAACGTGTTGCTAAACAATTATTTCAGCAAGGTCACCAAATTACCACAGTGAGTCGTAGTGCGAAAGAGGATGATTTTGCAGAACATTTAATCCAAGATATTCACCAACTGGATTTGTCGCAGGTTCAACCGATTGATGCTGTCTATGTTCTTTTGGCTCCTGCACGTCATGCTCAATGCAATGCTGTGGATGTTTACCGACACACTTATGTCGATTCTGTACAGCCAATTGTTCAAGCATTAGCACATCATCCAATACAACGTTTAATCGTGGTGTCGTCCACTCGTGTCTATGGTGAGCATGCGGGGGAGCGCATTGATGATGACACTGTGCCACAACCGATCGATGAGCAGGGGATGTTGTTACGCGAAATGGAGCATCGCTACTCACAAGCATTTCCTACCGAATGCGTGATTGTACGTCCATCTGGGATTTATGGCACATCGACAACACGAATGCAGAAACTGGCAGAAACGACTCATCGCTATCCCAATATCCATTGGTCAAATCGAATACATATCGATGATTTGGCAAAATTTCTGTGTCATCTACTTCACGTGGAACATCATGAAAAATCATATATTTGTACTAATAATCAACCTCAACCCTTGCATGAGCGAATCTTGGAATTGCAAAGAGCTATGCATTTACCCGAATTGGTTTTAGAGAGCGAAGCAGAAACAGGGAAAAAGCTTTATGCAACGCGGATGATGGAGAGTGGTTTTAAGTTGGCGCACGATTGATTGTGATGTGTAGTGTAAAATTGGTGTGACGTATAAATTTCAGTGCAGCTTTGTGAGTATTAAAAAAAATTCTATAAATGAATAAGATAGGTATTTTACAACATGGGTTGTTCAAATTTTCGAATGGATCTCAAAGGCTAAAAATTAAATAATGACAAAATCATTTGCTGAACTTACTCAGAATCTACCCCATAGACCGATTTTGGAAAAAGCTTTGAGTTATTTTGAGAATTTACCAAAGATCGCGATTGATTGTGGTTGTGGTGCAGGAAATGAATCATCATTTCTACTCCGTCATCATTTTAAAGTATATGCATTTGATCCAACTGTTGAAGCTAAAAATATCTGTCTAAGTAAATTTAAAGACAATAAGAATTTTTTATTTTCTAATCAGGCCTTTGAAGACTATAGCTTTCCTAAAGCTAGTTTAATTATTGCTTTATTCAGTTTATTTTTTTGTTCTACGGATTCGCTTGAAAGTGTTTTAAAGAAAATGCAGGAATCCTTAGGTGAGCAAGGCATCTTACTCATACAACTGTTAGGAAAAGATGATGATTGGGTAAATAATTTTTCTGAAAAATTTATAGGTTTTGAACAGGAAGAACTTAAACAATTGTTTGATGCGGACTTTGATATTATTTATATCGATGAATTTAAAGGCAATAAACCACTAGCCAATGGAACTCCAAAATTTTGGAATATACATACTTTAATTTTAAAAAAGAAAATATTAAATACTTTTGTATAGTCCAAAAAATAGAGACAAGCTTTTTACAACTTGTCCCTGATTTTGCTCATCTTCTTCCGCTTTTATGGCGAAAAAATCAGAACGGTTTATTTCTTCTTACGTTTCAAGCGTTTTTTGGCTTGTTCAGCAGCCACTTTATCAAGTGCTTCTTTTAACTCTTCATCACTAAAGGTCGTAATGTGTTGCAACATTTGCAGTGTCACATCATCCAAAACGAGGTTGGCATATTGCGCAACATTTTGGAAATTTTCATCAAACACAATGGCGTTGTTTTCATTGGTACTGATATAACCTTGTTGGGTTAAGACTTTAATAAAGCTTTGGAACAATGCCTTATCAAAGAACTCTGGCGAGTTAAATTCATACAACACAGACAGACGTTGACCAACCAAGTGGCTGAGTTCTTCAACCTGACGGGTTGAGATGTTGCCTGAACCACGTTGTGTGATTAAAGCCAAAGTCATGTAGTAACGCTCTAGACTTTGCATCACAGGTGCAGCCAAGACCACTAACTGATTGTGCTGCTCTGAGTTAGGCGCAGGGGAGATCAGGTTGCCTTCTGCATCTTCAGAAATTAGCTTGGCTTTGATCAGTACTTCAGCATACGCACAGATTTGATCTTTAAGTTCTTCATCATTCCATTTAAGGAATAACTCAGCTTTTAAGAACGGATACAGTGTACGAATGACATTAATTAAATCACCACGGCGAATAGAACCATTATGTTCAACCAAAGCGGCAATGAGTGATGGCAAAATAAATGCGTGCAGGATGTTGTTACGGAAGTAGGTTAACAGCACCGCTTGATTATCAGCAATGGCAATAATATCGCCAAGGACATGATTAACACGTTTGATCAGCTTGAGTTTTAAACCATAAGCAATGATTTCTTTACCTGACAGCGGTGTTACTTGCATGCGCTCATCGTAAGGTAAGGCATTTAAAAGATCGCGATAGGTATCTAACTGCTTAATGCAAATCTCTTCATCTAAAGTGTGTTTAGATGTTGCCAATAAAATCAGTGAAAGCAATGAAACTGGGTTCACCACTGCTGCACGGTTAATATTTTCTAAAATCACGTGTGCAGAACTGTTAATGGCATCCGAAACTTCTGGCGGAATTGGGTCGTCATTTTTCTCGATTTTGATGTTGCTTGCATTATGCTGTTTCAACATATCATCAAGGAAAACCGGCTCACCAAAGTTCAAATGAACTTTACCGAAAATACGTTCGATCTTACGCAGTGTTTTCATAATCCCGATGATTGATTCGCCTTCTTTTGGCTTACCATTCATTTCACCAACGTAGGTCGCACCTTCCATTAAACGCTCATAACCAATATAGGTCGGTAAGAACACGATCGGTTTGGCTGGATTACGTAAATGACCATGGACAGTCATGGCGAGCATGCCGGTCTTCGGTGGTAATAAACGACCAGTACGTGAACGCCCACCTTCGATGAAGTATTCAAGCGGTGTATTACGCGCCAAAATACTGTAGAGGTATTCTTTAAATACGGTGGTGTAGAGACCATTGCCACGGAATGAACGACGAATAAAGAACGCGCCGCCGCCACGTAAAATTTGCCCGACAAATGGCATGTTCAAGTTATCACCCGCAGCAATGTACGGCACCATCAAACCACGCTTATAGATCACATATGACAATAATAAATAGTCGATATGGCTACGATGACATGGGGTGTAAATGATCTCGTAGTCTTTGGCCAGTTCACGAACGGTACTGAAGTTATGCACTTCGACGCCATCATAAAGCTGTGTCCATAGACGAGTCAGGGCTAAGTCAGCAAAACGAACCGTTGAGGCTGAATAGTCAGAAACGATTTCATTTAAATAACCAATCGCACGACGTTCAGCTTCAACCATACTGATTTTACTGCGAATGCTTTCACGACGAATCGCATCTTGCACATCCGTAGATTTGATCAGGCCGTGCATCACATTACGACGGTCAGATAAATCCGGCCCCAAAACTACTTCACGCTGTGCATCTAAATAATCATTCAGTGTGCTGACAATATAAGTCGCAGGTGACAAGTTTGGATGTGTAGTTTTGGCATATTCAACCAAACGACGCAAAGACTGTGGTTCATGGAATTCAAGGTACGATTGACGACCGTGCAAACCAATATTGACCAACTGCTTCACTTTGCTTGGTGTAGACCATGTATCGGTAAATAATAATTTAAACCAAGAATCTTCTTTATCGGGTTCACGACCCCACAGCACGGTTACAGGAACGAGCTCAACATCCGCATCAGGATTTTTTTCCAAAACCTCAATTAAACGCAATAAACGAGGTGGAAAGGCATGTGGCGGTGGATTGAGTAAGTTGTCTTCATCATGATGTTGTAAAAACATCACAGAGGCTTTTTCTGTTTGCGTACCCACAGTCATTGGGTCGAGTGCAGGGTGTAGCTTTAAACGACGGGTTTCACCATCGACAATTAAAGCATTACTCCGTGAATGATTTTGCAGAACGTAGCAGGTAATTTTCGTTGTCTGTACGCCGGTATCTGTATCGGTTTCAGTCACTACAGGTTCTACAGGGACTTCACCTAAAACATGCGGTGTTACCACAAGGTCAAGCAGTTTACTCGAAAGCTTTCGATACATCTGACCAAAGCCGCTCTTGGACATACAAACTCCTACTTTTCATGACCAAACCACAGAGATTCTGAGGGGAATCTATTCTGCATAATTGTACTTAAAAACTGTATGTCATTTTCTGACAAATTGCATAGATATTGTAAGATTTTATCGTTAAAAAACGTATTTTTAGCAGTTATATTGCATCAGCAAGGTGACAGATCAGTCAGCGAATCTTTAGGGTTTTAGTCTGGATTTATGGCAAAATGGAAAATATATTTAAACATCTGTTGATGTTGCCTGCGTTAGCTTAATCCCGAATGATAGATAGGTTTGTTATGAATGCCTTAACACAAGAGTTGGTTGATTTACTCAGCCTTGAAAAATTAGAAGAAAATATTTTTCGTGGGCAAAGCCGAAATTTGGTCGGGAAACGTGTCTTTGGCGGACAGGTTTTAGGTCAGGCGCTACGTGCGGCATCTTATACGACAGATCGACCTGCTCATTCTTTACATGCCTATTTCTTATTTGGCGGTGATATCAATGCACCAATCATTTATGAAGTGGATCGTATTCGCGATGGACGCAGTTTTGTGAGTCGTCAGGTTCGTGCGATTCAACATGGTAAAACCATTTTTATGTGTATGGTGTCATTTGCAGAGCAAGAAGACGGGTTGAACTACCAAGTTGCAGAGCCAGAATATCCAGCCGTCGAAGATTTAAAATCTGAAGCTGAGCTAAAACGAATGATGGTGGAGTTTGTCCCTGAAAACGTCCGTGCGTCTTTTATGCGCGACCGTCACGTAGAAATTCGCCCGATTGATCCACAAAACCCGTACCAACCGCAGCCTGCTGCGCCATCGTATGCACACTATATTCGTACCCATGACACGATTGCAGCCGATGTTGATGACATCTCTTTACATCAGGCCATTGCAGCATTCTATTCAGATTTTACATTGATGACGACTGCACTACGTCCACATGGTTTAAGTTATTTATCACCAAGTTTACAGTGTGCAAGTATTGACCATGCCATGTATTTCCATAAGCCATTCCGTGTGGATGAATGGATGCTTTATGACATGGATGCCACGGTCAGTGCTAGTTCACGTGGTCTAAATTTCGGTCGCATGTGGCAAAACGGTGAGTTGGTCTGTAGTACGACACAAGAAGGCTTGATCCGTTTACGCGAAATTGAAACCCAGTAAGCTTTGAGCACTATGTGTTAAGTCGTACATGGTGAATACTCAAAAAACCGAATCTTCTGATTCGGTTTTTTATGTCCGTCAATATTTGGTATGAAGCTACTCGCGGATTCGGGCTATCTAGTTAGGGGTACGGTACACGTTGAATGGAGCTGAATTCGGGCTTTGCAGAAATGCAGCAGTACATGTGACAAAAAATTCCTCGATTCCCAGTGGGGCGCATGGCATAGTGCCTGAATAAAGGATGATAAATGCAAGGCACAATGAGCTTAAATACGCAGATTTTAATTGCCGCAATATTGGGTGTGGCATTTGGCTTTTTATTAATTCAGTTTCCAGAGACGCAGTTTTTATCCGCCAGCCTGTATGGCCTGGGGATTGCCAGTAGTATTTTTATTGGCTTGCTGAAAATGATCTTGGTTCCGCTGATCTTTAGTTCGATTGTGGTGGGGGTATCGAATTTACAAGCGGGTGGTCAGCTGAGTCGTACGTGGAAAATTACCTTAGCTTGCTGTGTCACCACCACGGCTTTGGCACTGATCTTGGGTCTAGCATGTGCGCATATTTTTAAAGTTGGGCAGGGCGTGGACATCGTCATGTTCCAAGATGCAATACAACAACATCAGAGTCCTGACACCCTCACAGCAGGTTCATTCTTTACCAATTTTATTCAAAATACACTGATCAATCCGTTTAAAGCCTTTAGTGATGGCAACGTACTCGCAGTTGTGGTGTTTTCCCTATTTTTAGGTGTGGCCTTGGTCAAAGGCGGTGAAAAATTTCGAAGTGTGAGAAAGCTCAGTCAGCAATTTTTTGACATCATGATGATGATCATCGGTTGGGTGATGAAGCTTGCACCGATTGGTATTTTTGCATTATTGGCTAAATTGATTGCTACCGAAGATATTTCGGTGTTGAGTCGCCTCGCGGAGTTTGCTGCCGTAGTCACAGGGACCACGATTTTCCATGGGGCAGTGGTGTTACCTCTGTTGCTTTGGATTTTTGGGAAAATGAGTCCACTGGCATTTTTTAGAGGAACACGAGCTGCCTTAATCACTGCTTTTGCAACCAGTTCAAGTTCAGCAACGATGCCACTGTCGATGAAATGTGCGCAGGAAAATTTAGGCGTACGTCCTCAAACAGCAGGTTTTGTGATTCCATTGGGCACACAGTTAAATATGGATGGTACAGCGTTGTATGAAGCTGCTGCTGCGTTATTTATTGCTAACTTGATGGGCTTAGATTTAACCTTGGGTCAGCAGTTAATTGTCTGTGCAACCGCCATGATTGCGTCACTCGGCGCACCGGGCATTCCAAGTGCTGGAATGGTGACAATGATTATGGTTTTACAATCGGTTGGGCTTCCTGCAGAAGCCATTGCGATATTGCTGCCGATCGATCGTCTATTGGATACGGTACGGACTGTGGTGAACGTACAGGGTGATATGATGATTAGTGTGGTGGTGGATCGTCATACGCGAGATGTAGATGAACCAGCGTTGTCGAATTAAGCAGATAGACAGCTAAAATGTGGGTTGTAGACGATCTCCCACAGATGCCCATCTAAGTCTTGAAAATAGCCTGCATAACCACCGTAAAACGTGGGCTGTGCGGGCTTAATTGTTTTTGCACCTGCGCGTTGGGCTTGTTGCATGATTTGATCGACGGCTGCGGTACTGTTGACGTTATGTCCAAGAGACATTTGAGTTGGACAAAACGCTGATGTACTGATTCCGGTGTCATGACTCAGGCTATCTTGCGGCCAGAGTGCGAGCTTTAAACCGTGTTGTAAATCAAAAAATGCCACAGCACCATGTTCAAATTCAGTCCCAATAATCCCTGCGCTATTTAGACCTAAACCCTCCTGATAAAACGCGAATGCAGCGTGTAAATCTTTCACGGCCAGTGTAATGACGGAGATGTGAGCGTGCATGGAGATGCTCCTGAACGATGTATTTTTATTTTAGGATGAGACTGAGTATAAATACATTTTAAAGAGAATAGGGAACTTGGAATAAATGTACTTTAAACCTTGAACTTATGACCTTTTCCATCTTGAGTGTGTTGATTGCGCAATAAAAAACGGAGCGTAATGGATGTGAGCACAAAAAAAGCAGGGCGAACCCTGCTTAATACAGATTTTAAATGGTGTTTATGCAACTTTCAGTGCGGCACGTTTTGCAGCAGGAGAGTTGTCGAGGTATGCAATCGCATCTTCCGTTTTTGCTTCATGCACAGGATCGTACCAAGGCATTAAATACCCCAATTGCTGCGACACTAACCAAAGTATGTGGCAATAAGCGATTGTCTTTTTGCGCGATACGCGCCCATTCACGCCAAATCCACGGTTTATATACGGCAGGTTTAATCGATGCATAGCGCGAGTCTTGCTGCATGATATGTGCAGCACCATCGACCCATAGACCAAGTACGGCAGCAATCACGATCACACTTTGATAATAGCGAGAAATATAGCCCCCACCGAGATGACGATACAAATCAAAAGCCACGGTACGATGCTCTATTTCTTCTGCACCATGCCATTTTACTAGATCGAGCATATTCGGATCGGCACCGAGGCGTTCCCACTCTTTATTATATAAAGCATATTTGCCTAGTACACAGGTCATGTGCTCAACCGTTGCAATCACCCCTAAACGAAAGAGATCCCATTGATGATCTAAAGCTTTGGGAACGTTGAGCCCTAAAGGTTGGTCCGCAAGCAGTTTGCCAAAGAGGAAGTCCATGATTTCAAGGTTGCGTTGAATACTGATATTGCGCTGAGATAGATATTCTTTATTGGCAGAGTTATGCGCCTGAGCATGCATGGCTTCTTGGCGGATAAATGCTTTAACGTCCTTGGCTAGTTTTTCATCTCTAATTTGTGGCAATACTTTGTTATACAGACGGCAAAACCAAAACTCACCAGCCGGTAAGATCATATTAATTTCATTAATAAAATAGCTGACAAAAGGTTGGTTAGGCACCCAGTCAACTTGAGTATCTTGCCACTCAAATTTCACTTTGCGTGGCTTAATTTTATATTCGATTGACGATCCAAGTTTTGTGTTTCTCAAGCGGGAGAGTAATTTCATGACCTATCCTTGTTTTTATGTGATCGAGTACACATCTGATGTATTCAGTATCCAAAAAAAATCCTGCATTGTGATTAGCAATACAGGACATTTCATTATCTTCAGATGATACTTTTTGTCAGACAATCATCTTTATACTGACTTTAACATTACTCGATTAGTGGTCTGAATTTTTGTCTTCAGCTTGGGGTAAATCTTCAGATGTTGTATCGAAGTCATCGAATGCTTCCGCGTCTGCATTGATTTCAATATCATCTTCCGATGCTTCAGGAATGCTATTAAGATCAAACTCTGTGGATTGTTCTAAGGTGAAGTTGAGACGACCCGCCATGACACTCGCTAACTCTTCTAAACCTTGTTTATTCAATGATGAGAACAGTTGAATAGAGAAGTTCAGCTTCATTTTTTTCAATGCTGCTTTCACTTCTTGTAGTGATTTAGAGGCTGGGCCACGGTTTAATTTATCTGATTTGGTGAGCAGTACATGTACGAACAATTTACGTGAATGTGCCCATTCCAACATCATGACGTCAAAGTGTTGTAGTGGATGACGGATATCCATCAGCAGCACAAGGCCTTGTAAACTTTCACGGTGTATCAGGTAGTTTTCTAACTCTTTTTGCCACACGATTTTCATCGCTTCAGGTACAGCGGCATAGCCATAACCCGGTAAGTCGACCAAACGTTGATCAGGATTTCCTAGACTGAAAAAGTTGATCATTTGGGTACGACCCGGTTTTTTCGATGCACGAGCCAATTGTTTTTGGTTAGTGAGCGCATTAATGGCACTCGACTTACCCGCATTGGAGCGGCCAGCAAAGGCAATTTCATAGCCGGTATCTTCAACGCAGAGGTTGAGTTTAGGCGCACTCATTAAGAACTCAGCTTTGCGTAGCCAGTTGAGCGAGCGCACAGCATATTCAGTAATCGCAGAGTCTACTTTTTTCTCATAAGTAATCTTTTGCTTCGGCGCATTGGCCGCTTTACTGTTTCGTGATTTTCCTCTGTGCTGATGCATAACCCAACTTCAATAACTGATTTAACAACACGTATTATAAAGGAAGTCGGGCAGGCAAGCGAATTTTGTCGCAGGCAAAGTGAAATTAGAGATTGATCATTTGAATCGGAGATTGTGTTGTAAATTTAGATGCGCTGCTTGGTTGCAAGACATCGGCAAGTTTGTACTGATCGAGACTTTGATAAAACTGTTCTAAAGCTTGGTCTAAAATGCTTTTTAAACCACACTGACTGCGCAGTACGCAGGGTGGGTCATTGCATTCAACAATCTGGTGATTACCTTGCAAAATCCGTACGATTTGACCGAGCTGAGCCTCAAGTGCTTCAGGGTTAAGGCGGATGCCGCCACCTTTGCCGCGGCTGGTGATTAACCAGTTTTGCTTTGCCATAAAATGCACAATTTTCACCAAGTGATTACGCGAAACGTGCAGGTCTTCTGCAATTTCAGCAATGTTATAAGGCACATCACGAGGACGTGCGATATAGAGCAAAATGCGTAATGCATAATCGGTGAATTTATTGAGTTGCATGATAATACTGTGAGTCTGAGAGAAATAAATAAGGGCTAGTCTAGCATAACTAAACTAACCCTTTGTATTTCAGGTGAATAGCTTAGTTAGTGTTTTACACCACCAGTGCCGAAAGCTTCGCTGTGAATATTGCTAGCAGGAATACCACGAGCAATTAAAGCTTTCTGTTGTTCAGCCATAAATGGCATTGGACCGCAAAGGTAATAATCCGCATTGATCGGTAACAGTGCAGTATCCATGCTGCCTAAGTCTAGACGACCAGCAGCATCATAATCTTCACCTAATTTATCATTAGCATGAGGGAACTCATAGGCTGTAAAGGTGCTAAGACGTGGGTATTTTGCTTCCAAATCCTGAATGTGTTTATGCATTGCATGCACTTGTTTGCTACGGCAGGCATGGATAAAGGTTACAGGTTGTGGCATGTCTAAAGTCACCAACTGATTCAGCATCGCAATCATTGGTGTTAGACCTACACCACCACTGATAAAGACATTGCGTTTTTGTGAATCAATCAGGAAGAAATTACCTGTTGGTGCAGACACTTCGATTTCTGAACCGATCTCCAAGCCATGCAGTGTATTCGATACCCAACCTGGAACCAAGTCACCTTTCTGATCTTCACGTTTTACAGAGATACGTAAGTAGTTGTCTTGCGGGCTGGTCGACAGTGTATATTGACGTGGCTGTTTTAGACCCAGCTCATCGACCAATACACGTACAGAGATGTACTGACCTGCTTCATATTTTGGTAAATCACCACCATCAGAAGGCTCAAGGTAGAATGAGGTGATTTCATCACTTTCAGCCACTTTTTTCGCGATTTTGAAATTACGCCAACCTAACCAACTGCCTTTAGTTTGCTGATGTTGCTCATAAATCGCTTTTTCAGTGCTGATAAACAAGTCTGCCAATTGTCCATATGCTGCTGCCCAAGCGGCAATCAGTGGATCTTCCATTGAAATGCTTAATACTTCACTGATCGAGTGCAGCAAATTTTCGCCGACAATATTATAGTCTGGCGCTTGAATGTTAAGACTCACATGTTTATGCGCAATTAATTCTACAACTGGTAAAAGTACAGATGGGTCCTCAATATTTTCAGCATAAGCCAATACAGCACCCGCCAAGGCTTGTGCCTGAGCACCGCTGCGCTGATGTCCCATGTTAAAGGTTTCTTTGAGGTCAGGGTTATTGCCCAACATACGATTATAGAAGTAACCAGTCAGCGCGACACCATTTTCACGTAGAACAGGAACAGTAGCTTTTACTAGGTCAATTTGCTGCGGAGTCATAGCTGATCTCTCATGGCTGTTATTTATAAGATGTATTTAAAATACATTTTTAAATACATCCGCGCAATACATGTTTTAGTAAAAACCATAAAAAAATTATGGAATATAAAAAGATTCCATAAATTTGTACTTTTTAATTGGGCTTTTAGATTATTTCTTGCCGAAGAGAGAACCTAAGAGGCCACGGATAATTTTCTGACCTGTCGACCCACCCAAGCTGCGTGCTGCACTTTTTGCAAAAGTTCCTACAGTGTCTTGAATCAGTTTTTCACGTTGTTTGGCTGAGCGCTCAGCGTCTTTTTGTTGTTCGCGTGCAAGGCGTTCTTGTTCACGCGCTTGCTGTTTA
Organism: Acinetobacter sp. YH01024; assembly: GCF_013420195.1. Taxonomy (NCBI): domain Bacteria; kingdom Pseudomonadati; phylum Pseudomonadota; class Gammaproteobacteria; order Moraxellales; family Moraxellaceae; genus Acinetobacter; species Acinetobacter sp. YH01024. The sequence continues at coordinate 60,301 of NZ_VOYQ01000014.1, read as the reverse complement.
GCGAGTGCATCCGCTTCCTTGGCTTTTTGTTTGGCCAAGGCTTCTTGCTCTTTGGCTTCTATTTTATCTTGTTCCGCTTGGACGGCTTGTTGTTGGCGCTCCGCCACTTTATTTTGTAAAAGTTCATAGGCACTTTCACGATCTGCTTCGGTGTCATACACACCTGCGACAACGCTATTTGCCATCAGAGCTTTGCGTTCTTCTACAGCAATTGGGCTAAATGAAGAGTAGGGTGGCATCACCCAAGCACGTTCAACAATTTGAGGTGTGCCTTGTTCATCTAGACAGCTGATCAGTGCTTCACCTACAGCCAGTTCCGTAATCACTTGATCGACTTTAAACGCAGGATTGGCTCGGAAAGTATCTGCTGCCGTCTTAACAGCTTTCTGATCTTTGGGGGTAAATGCACGTAGCGCATGTTGAACACGGTTACCCAGTTGTCCTAAAACACTCTCAGGTAGGTCAAGTGGATTTTGCGTTACAAAGTAAATGCCGACCCCTTTAGAGCGAATCAGACGAACCACTTGTTCAATCTTTTCTTGTAAAGCAGGGCTGGCATTATCAAACAATAAATGCGCTTCATCAAAGAAGAACACCAGTTTGGGTTTATCCATATCTCCAACTTCGGGCAATTGTTCAAACAGTTCTGACAGCATCCAAAGTAAAAAAGTCGCATAGAGCTTAGGGGTATTCATTAACTTGTCGGCGGCGAGCAGGTTGATGTTGCCGCGACCTTGTGCATCCGTTTGAATGAAATCCATGATATTGAGCGCAGGCTCACCAAAAAACTTGTCACCACCTTGATCGGCCAATGCGAGCAAATTACGTTGAATTGCACCTAAGCTTGCAGGTGATAAATTGCCATATTCATTTTTAAATTCTGCTGCATGTTCACTGACGTAGCTGATCATGGCTTTTAAGTCTTTAAAGTCGATGAGCAATAAGCCCTGATCATCGGCAATACGAAAGACCGCAGATAACACGCCTTCTTGCGTGTCGTTTAAATTCAGAATTCGGGCAAGGAGAAGTGGACCAATTTCAGAAATGGTGGTGCGAATGGGATGTCCTTGTTCACCAAACAAATCCCAAAACACCACAGGGGAGGCAGCAAAAGGAATGCTCCCGATATTTAAACTTTTAATTCGTTCGTCAAACTTAGGATTGCTTTCACCTGCTTTGGCAAGGCTAGAAACATCCCCTTTGGCATCGGCTAAAAATACAGGTACACCCAGCCGAGAAAAACTTTCTGCCAACACCTTCAACGTCACCGTCTTACCAGTACCTGTGGCCCCAGCAATCAAACCATGGCGGTTTGCAAATTGTGAATGAAGCACCACATCTTGTGTGGTGTCTTGTGTTTTTTTGCCAATAATAATTGGTGTACCCATAGATGTTCCTGTATTTATTCGAGTTGCTGTTTATTTAAATGTTGTAGTGCGTTTTCTATATCTTGTATTAAATCTGCAGGATGTTCTAGTCCTATACAAAAGCGAACCAGTAAGCCGGCTTGAATATGTGAATGTTCGAGTACACGCATATCTTTTAAGTTATATAGCATGACTAAACTGACTGGGCCACCCCAGCTAAAACCAAGCTTAAAGAGTTTCAGCGCATCGCAAAAGCGGCGTACATCTTGCAAGCTATATTTTTCATTAAATACCACGCTGACCAAGCCGGCACTGTGTTGTTCTGTACAAATTTCTTTCCAATACTGATGTCCTGCGGAAGCTTCATCAGCAGGATGTAAAACCTGTACAAAGGCTGGTTGCTGTTTTAGCCAATTTAATAAAGTTAAAGCACTTTGTGACTGGTGTTCATAGCGAAGGCGCATAGAAGCCAGACTGCGTTGTACTTGCGCGGCGTCATCACCAGAGATACTAATGCCTTGAATGGCGTGCGCACGAAACAGTTTGTGATGAAGCTTTTTATCTCGTGTAATTACCGAACCCATCAAAATATCCCCGCCGCCACTTGGGTATTTGGTCAAGGCATGTACACTGATATCGACACTCAGATGCTCAGCACTGAAATCAAAAGCATTAAAGGCAAGTCCTGCTCCCCAAGTATTGTCCAGTGCAGTGAGCATGTTCTGCGCTTGGGCTTTTTTGACCAAGCCGACTAAATCTGGAAACTCTAAAGTGACAGATCCAGCAGCTTCTAACCAAATAAGCTTGGCTTGCGCTGAAGGTGTGAATGAGTTGACATCAATCGGGTTATAAACCTTGACCACGATACTGTAGCGGGTTTCTAGGTTGCGTAGATGTTCCATATTTGGGCCATAGATATTATCTGCGACCCACACTTCATCCCCTTGACTTAAAAAACATGAATTGACCAAATTAATTGCAGATAAACCGCTTGGTGTGAGTAAGTGATACAAGCCACCTTCAATCTGAGCAATCTGATCGCCTAGGGTAAATGTCGTGGGGGTACCATGCGTGCCATAGCTATAGTCATAATCATCGGTCCAATGGCGATTAAATAGCGCATCTGTATTTTCGAAAATTATAGTGGATGCACGAAACAGGGGAGGTTGAACACTATTGATGTATTGCGGTGCCTTTCTTGGTGCATGAATGAGTTCGGTTTGAGGATTCTTTTTCACGTGGCGCTCTGAAATGATCAAAATAATAATGAATGTTCAAAAGAATACGACTAAAACGCATGGATTTACGATGCTTTTGTATAGAAAATTAAGTGAAAAGCAAAGTTGGCTTCATTCTTGCAAAACCGATATCAGAGCAACAACAATAGGTTTAGCGCATGAAGTCGCATTTAAAAGTACATTATTTTCAGCATATTGCTGGCGAAGGGTTCGGCAGTTGTTATGAATTTTTAAAACAGCATCAGGCCAAAATTACGGCCACAGAATTCTTTGCATTACCGGTCGATCAAGCCTTGGATCTCGAGGCTTTGCCGCATGTTGAAGATGTCGATTTACTTATCATTATGGGTGGGACCATGAGTGTAAATGATGAGGCAAATTTCCCATGGTTAAAAATAGAAAAACGGTGGCTGCGACGCTATTTAGCACTCGGTAAACCCGCAATTGGGCTTTGTTTAGGTGGGCAATTGATTGCCAATGCCTTGGGTGGTGCGGTGAGTCGAAATGCACAACAAGAATTGGGTTGGACGACCATCCGTAAGGTCGCTAACGTACCGCATGACTGTTTCAAACTACCTGAAGAGTTTAAAGTCATGCAGTGGCACAGTGAAACATTTGAAATTCCGAAAGGAGCGGTATTACTGGCAGAAAATGATGCATGTCGTAATCAAATGTATCAAATCGGGCAAAATGTTTTGGGCTTCCAATTTCATCCTGAAATTACCCCGGAAGTACTCGATTTATTTTTGGAAAATGATGAAGAAGTGGCATTTTTTTCAGGAACACATGTACAGCCAGTACATGATCTACGGAAAAGCGCAAAAAACAAATTTATTGAGGGAAATCAAATACTAAACCAAGCAATAGAGTATGTATTAAGAAAAAATGCCTATTGATTAAAAGTTAAGCAATTGATCTTGCATAAAAAATGAAAAATATAAGAAAAACAGCAAAAGACATTTGCTTATGCATTAAACAATAGCTATAATGGGCGACCCTTTGATGAAGGGGGTTAGCTACGAATAAAGTAGTTAACATCGTGACAGTCGCGGCATCGATCGTGACCTTAGTGATATTTCACTGCTCTTGACACTTGCCTCTTTTAAAGTGGGGTGAGATGCGTCAAGGGTGATTCTTTATATATTTGGCTTGGAGTTAACTGGTATGTCTAACCAGAGAATTCGTATCCGTCTTAAGTCTTTTGATCACCGTCTAATTGATCAATCAGCTCAAGAAATCGTAGAAACAGCAAAACGTACTGGCGCACAAGTTTGTGGTCCAATCCCGATGCCTACACGTATCGAACGTTTTAACGTTTTAACATCACCACACGTTAACAAAGATGCGCGTGACCAATACGAGATCCGCACTTACAAACGTTTGATCGACATCGTTCAACCTACAGATAAAACTGTTGATGCATTGATGAAGTTAGATCTTGCAGCTGGTGTTGATGTTCAGATCGCTTTGGGTTAAGGCTTTCGGTTAATTAACGCTCTAAGTTAATTAGGCCGCTTTTTTAGAGGTTTATGCACATGGCTATTGGTTTAGTCGGTCGCAAGTGCGGTATGACACGTATCTTTACAGATGCTGGTGTTTCTGTACCTGTAACAGTGATTGAGGTTGATCCTAACCGCATCACACAAATCAAAACGCTTGAAACTGATGGTTATCAAGCGATTCAAATCACTACTGGTGAACGTCGCGAATCTCGCGTAACTAACGCTCAGAAAGGTCACTTTGCGAAAGCTGGTGTAGCTGCTGGTCGTCTAGTTCAAGAATTCCGCGCTACAGAAGCTGATCTTGAAGGTCGTGAAGTTGGCGGAACTATCGGTGTGGATGTGTTCACAGTGGGTCAAATTGTTGACGTTACTGGTACATCTAAAGGTAAAGGTTTCCAGGGTGGTGTTAAGCGTTGGAACTTCCGTACTCAAGACGCTACACATGGTAACTCTGTATCTCACCGTGTTATCGGTTCTACAGGTCAAAACCAGACTCCTGGTCGCGTGTTCAAAGGCAAAAAAATGCCTGGTCACTTAGGTGCTGAACGTGTAACTACACAGGGTCTTGAAATCGTTGCTATCGACGCAGAACGTTCAGTTCTAGTTGTTAAAGGCGCGGTTCCTGGTGCTACTGGTGGCGACGTTACTGTTCGTCCTACTATCAAGGCCTGAGGGGAAATAACGTGAATTTAAATACTGTTTCCGGCTCTGCTGTTGAGTTATCTGAAGTTGCGTTTGGTCGTGATTTTAACGAAGCTCTTGTACACCAAGTTGTTACAGCTTACTTAGCTGGTGGTCGTCAAGGTTCTAAAGCGCAAAAATCACGTGCTGACGTTTCTGGCGGTGGTAAAAAACCTTTCCGTCAAAAAGGTACTGGCCGCGCTCGTGCTGGTTCTATTCGTAGCCCAATCTGGGTTGGCGGTGGTAAAACTTTTGCTGCTCGTCCACAAGACTGGTCTCAAAAAGTAAACCGTAAAATGTATCGCGGTGCTATGCAATGCATCCTGGCTGAGCTTGTTCGTCAAGATCGCCTTGTTTTAGTTGAAGAGATTGCTGTTGCAGCTCCAAAAACTAAAGAATTGCTTGCAAAACTTAACGACTTGAATGCACCTCGTGCATTAATCGTTACAGATGCTGTTGATGAGAACTTGTATCTTGCTGCTCGCAACATTCCACACGTTGATGTGGTTGATGCTGCTGCAATCGATCCTGTTAGCTTGATCGCGTTCGATAAAGTTGTTATGTCTGTTGCTGCTGCTAAGAAAATTGAGGTAGAACTCGGATGAACAACGAACGTATCTATCAAGTCCTACAAGGACCTGTATTCTCAGAAAAAGCACAAGTTTTAGGCGAAACTGCTGGTGTTCAAGTGTTCAAAGTTGCACTAGATGCAAACAAACTTGAGATCAAAAAAGCTGTTGAGCAACTATTTGGTGTTCAAGTTGTTAAAGTTAACACAACGATCACTAAAGGTAAGACTAAACGCTTTGGTAAAACATTAGGACGTCGTTCTGATGTTAAAAAAGCATACGTCACCCTGAAAGCTGGCCAAGATGTTGAAATGGCTGACTTGGGCGATACCGCTGAAAACGCAGCGGAATAAGGACGAAAATTATGCCGATTCAAAAATGTAAGCCAACGTCTCCAGGACGTCGCTTTGTAGAGAAAGTGGTTCATAACCACCTTCACAAAGGCGCGCCATATGCTCCGTTGGTTGAAGCTAAAAAACGTACTGGCGGTCGTAATAACAACGGTCACATTACAACTCGTCACGTTGGTGGTGGTCATAAACAGCACTACCGTATCGTAGACTTCAAACGTAACAAAGACAGCATCCCTGCTGTAGTTGAGCGTATTGAATACGATCCAAACCGTACAGCTCATATTGCTTTATTGAAATATGCTGACGGTGAACGTCGCTATATTATTGCACCTAAAGGCCTTCGCGCTGGTGATCAAGTTCAATCTGGTAACGATGCTCCAATCCGTCCAGGTAACTGCTTGCCACTTCGCAACATGCCTATCGGTTCTACTCTTCACAACATCGAGCTTAAAATCGGTAAAGGCGCACAATTAGTACGTTCTGCTGGTACATCTGCTCAATTGTTGGGTCGTGACGGTTCTTACGCTATCATTCGTCTTCGTTCAGGCGAAATGCGTAAAGTACACGTTGAATGCCGTGCTGTGTTAGGTGAAGTTTCTAACTCAGAAAGCAACCTTCGTTCACTTGGTAAAGCAGGTGCATCACGCTGGCGTGGCGTTCGTCCTACCGTACGTGGTATGGCGATGAACCCAGTAGACCATCCACATGGTGGTGGTGAAGGACGTAACAAAGGTATTCAACCTGTAAGTCCATGGGGTCAAAAAGCTAAAGGGTACAAAACACGTACCAACAAGCGTACGACTAAGATGATCATTCGCGACCGTCGCGTTAAGTAACAAGTAAAGGAATCTGACAATGCCTCGTTCTCTGAAAAAAGGCCCATTCGTCGATGCGCACTTGTTCGCTAAGGTTGAAGCGGCTATCGCGGCTAATAACCGTAAGCCGATCAAAACTTGGTCGCGTCGTTCGATGATCTTACCGGATTTTGTTGGTCTAACAATTTCTGTACACAATGGCCGTAACCATGTTCCAGTGATTGTATCTGAGCATATGGTTGGTCATAAATTAGGTGAATTCGCGCCAACTCGTACCTATCGTGGTCACGGTGTTGACAAGAAGTCTAAACGTTAATAGGTGCTATGATGGAAGTAACTGCTAAATTACGCGGTGCCGCTATCTCGGCACAAAAAGCACGTTTGGTTGCAGACCTAATTCGCGGCAAATCTGTTGCGCATGCTTTAAATATCTTAAACTTCAGCAACAAAAAAGCTGCAGTTTTAGTTAAAAAAGCATTGGAATCTGCGATTGCAAACGCTGAACACAATAACAGTTTAGATGTAGACGACCTTAAAGTTTCTACGATCTACGTTGATGAAGGCATGAGCCTGAAACGTATTTTGCCACGTGCTAAAGGCCGTGCAGATCGTATTACTAAGCGTACTTGTCACATTACCGTTAAGGTAGGGGTTTGATATGGGTCAGAAGGTTCATCCAATCGGTATCCGCCTAGGTGTTGTGAAACGTCATAACGCTAACTGGTATGCGAATCCGAAACAATATGCTGAATATTTGCTAAAAGATCTTCAAGTTCGTGAGTTTTTAACTAAAAAACTTAAGAATGCGATGGTAAGCAATATTCTTATCGAACGCCCTACAGGCGCAGCTAAAGTAACTATTAGCACTGCACGTCCTGGTATCGTGATCGGTAAAAAAGGCGAAGACATTGAGAAATTACAACGCGAATTAACAGCCATTATGGGTGTTCCTGCGCAAGTAAGTATCAACGAAATCGATCGCCCAGATTTAGACGCTCGTTTAGTTGCTGAAGCAATCGCTTCTCAATTAGAAAAACGTGTAATGTTCCGTCGTGCTATGAAGCGTGCGGTTCAAAACTCTATGCGTGCTGGTGCTAAAGGTATCAAAGTAGAAGTTTCAGGCCGTCTAGGTGGTGCTGAGATTGCTCGTACTGAATGGTATCGTGAAGGTCGTGTACCTCTTCATACTCTTCGTGCTGACATCGACTATGCTACTATGCGTGCTGAGACTACTTACGGTACGATCGGCGTTAAAGTATGGATCTTCCGTGGTGAGATCTTGGGTGGCATGAAACAAGTCATGAACCCAGCTCCAGCTGAAGAACGTCCAGCTAAACGTGGTCGTGGTCGTGGTGAAGGTCAAGAGCGTCGTGGTCGTCGCAATGATCGTTCTGCTGAAAAAGGAGAATAATCCATGTTACAACCTAAACGTACTAAATTCCGTAAAGTGCAAAAAGGCCGTAACACTGGTCTAGCACATCGCGGTAGCTCAGTATCTTTTGGTACTATTGCACTTAAATCAATTGAACGTGGTCAAATGACTGCACGTCAAATTGAAGCAGCGCGTCGTACAATCAGCCGTCGTATTAAACGTGGTGGTAAGATCTTTATCCGTGTTTTCCCAGACAAACCAATTACTGAAAAACCATTAGAAGTTCGTATGGGTAAAGGTAAAGGTTCTGTGGAATACTGGGTTTGCCAAATCAAACCAGGTAAAGTCTTGTACGAAATTGATGGTGTTAACGAAGAACTTGCTCGCGAAGCGTTTACGCTTGCTGCAGCAAAACTTCCGTTTAAAACCACTATCGTGACTCGGACGGTAATGTAATGAAAACTAATGATCTACGTGAAAAGTCGGTAGAAGAGTTGACAGCTTTGCTTGATGAGCAACAGCTTAACCAATTCCGTCTTCGTATGGCGAAAGCAACTGGTCAATTGGGTAAATCGCACGAAGTTGCGCTTACTCGTAAGACAATTGCTCGTATTAAGACCCTCCTTACCGAAAAACAGGGGAACGGACAATGAGTGAACAAACAGTTCGCACGTTAACCGGTAAAGTAGTTAGCGACAAGATGGACAAGTCTATCGTTGTTCTTATCGAACGCCGCGTTCAACACCCGTTGTATGGCAAATCAATCCGCCGTTCAACTAAATTACACGCTCATGATGAAAACAATGTTGCTAAAGTTGGCGACGTAGTAAGCATCAAAGAAAGCCGCCCAATTTCTAAAACTAAGTCTTGGACTTTAGTTGAAGTTGTTGAAGCTGCTGCTGAGTAATTAAACGTTCTTGCATCATCGGTCAATTTCGAGTACTCTTTGAGCCTTTCGAAATTGCGACCGGTGATGCTCGGTTTTGGAGTAGGGCAATGATTCAAACCGAAAGTATGCTCGACGTAGCAGACAACAGTGGTGCTCGCCGCGTACAATGTATTAAAGTACTTGGTGGTTCACATCGTCGTTATGCTTCTGTTGGCGACATTATTAAAGTTACTGTAAAAGAAGCTATTCCACGCGCACGTGTTAAAAAAGGTGACGTGATGAATGCTGTAGTTGTACGTACAAAATTCGGCATCCGTCGTGCAGATGGTTCAGTTATTCGTTTCGACGATAACGCAGCTGTTATTTTGAACAACAACAAAGCGCCGATTGCAACTCGTATTTTCGGACCAGTGACTCGTGAACTTCGTACTGAACAGTTCATGAAAATTATTTCATTGGCTCCTGAAGTTCTATAAGAGGCACTCATGGCTAAGATTAAAAAGGGCGATCAAGTAATTGTGATCGCAGGTAAAGAAAAAGGCAAACAAGGTACTGTTTTGTCTGTTTCAAATGACCGTGTTAAGGTTGAAGGCCTTAACTTGGTAACGAAGCATCAAAAGCCTAACCGAGCTACTGGCGCTGAAGGCGGCATCGTAACTCAAGAAGCTGAGCTTCATATCTCTAACGTGGCAATTTTTAATGCTACAACCCAAAAGGCTGACCGTGTTGGTTACCAAGTGATTGAAGGCGTGAAAACTCGCGTATTCAAATCTAATGGTGAATCAGTGGCGGTAGCGAAGTAATAGGTTGACTAGGCAATGGCCAGACTTAAAACGCGTTACAACGACGAACTTAAGGCTCAATTAAAAGAAACATTGGGCGTTAAGAATGTGATGGATATTCCTCGCATTACAAAAATCACCATCAACATGGGTGTTGGTGCTGCATCAGCTGACAAGAAATTGTTAGATGGCGCTCTTTCTGATATGCAAGCAATTGCTGGTCAAAAACCAGTACTTACTTTAGCTCGTAAATCTATCGCTGGTTTCAAAATCCGTGATGGTTGGCCGATCGGCTGTAAAGTTACTTTACGCGGCGAACGTATGTACGAATTCTTAGACCGTTTGATCTCTATCGCGATCCCTCGTATCCGTGACTTCCGTGGTTTCTCTGCGAAATCATTCGATGGTCGTGGTAACTACTCAATGGGTCTTAAGGAACAAATCATGTTCCCTGAAATCGATTTTGATAAGATTGATCGTATTCGTGGTATGGACATTACCATCACTACGACTGCTCGCACCGATGACGAAGGCCGTGCGCTTATGCGTGCATTCGGCTTCCCGTTCAAATAAGAGGTCGATATGGCTAAGAAAGGTATGATTAATCGCGAATTGAAACGCGAAGCTACTGTTGCTAAATACGCTGCGAAACGTGCTGAATTAAAAGCAATTATCGCAAACGTTAATGCATCAGACGAAGAACGTTTCGAAGCGATGATGAAATTTCAAGCATTACCACGTAATGCGTCTCCAGTACGTCTACGTAACCGTTGTGGTTTAACTGGTCGTCCTCATGGTTACTTCCGTAAGTTCGGCTTAAGCCGTAACAAATTACGTGAAACAGTAATGCAAGGTGATGTACCGGGCGTTGTTAAGGCAAGCTGGTAAGGAGCACTATAAATGAGTATGCAAGATACCGTTGCCGACATGCTAACACGTGTTCGTAACGCACAAATGGCAAAGAAACAAACTGTTTCTATGCCAAACTCAAAGTTGAAAGTTGCGATTGCTAACGTACTTCAACAAGAAGGTTATATCGCTGATGTAGCTGTTGCTGACAATGAAGGCAAAGCGACTTTAACGATTACTTTAAAATATTTCGAAGGCAAACCAGTTATCGATACTGTGAAACGCGTAAGCCGTCCTGGTCTGCGTCAATATCGCGGTAAAGATGCACTTCCTAGCGTTAAGCAAGGTTTAGGTATTGCAATTGTTTCTACAAGCAAAGGCATCATGACTGATCGCGCTGCACGTGCTGCAGGTATCGGTGGTGAAGTTATTGCTTTTGTTTCTTAATAGGTGATTCCTCATGTCTCGTGTGGCTAAAGCCCCAGTAACTGTACCTAACGGTGTTACAGTTACTCAGAACGGCCGGCAGGTCGAAGTGAAAGGCAGCAAAGGTACATTGTCTTTCAACCTGCATGCGCTGGTCGAGCTAAAACAGGAAGACGGTACTCTAGTTATTGCTCCTAAAGCTGAATCTAAAGATGCTTGGATGCAAGCTGGTACTGCTCGCGCTGTGCTTAACAACCTTGTAAAAGGTGTTAACGAAGGTTTCGAACGTAAGTTACAGCTTATCGGTGTTGGTTATAAAGCTGCGGTTAAAGGTAACATTGTTAACCTTAACCTTGGTTTCTCTCACCCGATCGACTACAACCTTCCTGAAGGTGTAACTGCAGAAACTCCTACTGCAACTGAAATTGTACTTAAATCTGCTGATAAAGCTAAATTAGGTCAAGTTGCTGCAGAAATCCGTGGTTACCGTCCGCCAGAGCCTTATAAAGGTAAAGGTGTTCGTTATTCTGACGAAGTTGTACTTCGTAAAGAAGCTAAGAAGAAATAAGGCGCGAGGTTCTTATGAACGAAAAGAAACAATCCCGTTTGCGTCGTGCGAAAAGCACACGCTTGCACATCCGTGCATTGGGTGCGACTCGTTTGTGTGTAAACCGCACTCCGCGTCACATCTATGCTCAAGTTATCTCTGCAGATGGTGGCAAAGTATTAGCGCAAGCTTCTACTTTAGACGCTACTCTACGTGCTGGTACTACTGGTAACGTTGAATCGGCTCAGAAAGTTGGTGCTTTAATTGCAGAACGTGCTAAAGCGGCTGGTGTAACTAAAGTTGCATTTGACCGTTCTGGTTTCAAATATCATGGTCGTATCAAAGCCTTGGCTGATGCTGCTCGTGAAAACGGCTTGGAGTTCTAATCATGGCTAAAGTTGAACAAAACGAAGGTCTTGTTGAAAAGCTGGTTGCCGTTGATCGTGTAGCCAAAGTTGTTAAGGGTGGTCGTATCTTCTCTTTCACAGCATTAACTGTTGTGGGTGATGGTAATGGTCGCGTAGGTTTTGGTCGTGGTAAAGCACGTGAAGTTCCAGCTGCTATTTCTAAAGCACTTGAAGCTGCTCGTCGCAACATGATTACTGTTGACCTTGTTGACGGTACTGTTCAGCACCCTATCAATGCTCGTCACGGTGCAAGCCGCGTTTACATGCAACCTGCTTCTGAAGGTACTGGTGTAATTGCTGGTGGCGCTATGCGTGCAGTTTTAGAAGCTGTAGGTGTACGTAACGTATTAACTAAGTGTTATGGTTCTACTAACGCTGCTAACGTAGTAAACGCAACTTTTAACGGTTTGCGTGATATGACTTCTCCTGAGAAAGTTGCTGCGAAACGTGGTTTATCAGTAGCACAAATTCAAGGGTAATCAATCATGAAAACGATTAAAGTTACCCAGACTAAATCTTCATCGCACCGCTTGAAAAATCACAAGCTTAGCCTTAAAGGTTTAGGTCTGCGTCGTATTGGTCATACAGTTGAAGTGCAAGATACGCCTTCTAACCGTGGTATGATCAACCAAGTTTACTATATGGTTAGTGTAGAGGAATAAGCCATGACTCTGCGTTTAAATACAATTGCACCTGCAGAAGGTGCTAAGCGTGACAACCTTCGTTTAGGCCGTGGTATCGGTTCTGGCGTTGGTAAGACTGGTGGCCGTGGTGTCAAAGGTCAAAACTCACGTAAGAGCGGTGGTACACGTCCTGGTTTCGAAGGTGGTCAAACTGCGTTATACCGTCGTTTACCTAAATTCGGTTTCACTAGCCAAATGGCTTTGAAAACTGCTGAAGTACGTTTATCAGAACTTGCTAAAGTTGAAGGCGACATCGTGTCTCTTGAAACTTTAAAAGCTGCTAACGTTGTACGTAAAGATATGTTGCGTGCACGCATCGTACTTTCTGGTGAAATTACTCGTGCATTCACTGTTCAAGGTGTTGCATTGACTAAAGGCGCTAAAGCTGCTGTTGAAGCTGCTGGCGGTAAAGTCGAGGAGTAATCCCCAGTGTCTATGACTCCTAGTTCGACAGGTCATGTTAACATGATGAAAGGCCAACCTTTTCATGTGAAATATCGTGAAATTATTCGCCGTATGATGTTCCTCATCGGGGCGTTGTTGGTTTTTCGACTGGGAGCACATATTCCAGTACCGGGCATTAACAATGCCGCACTAGAGAATCTGTTTAATGCAAACCAAGGTACGATCCTTGGTTTGTTTAACATGTTCTCAGGTGGTGCATTAGAGCGTATGTCAATTCTTGCTCTTGGGATTATGCCGTATATCTCTGCATCGATTATCGTGCAGTTAATGTCTACGGTTGTTCCTTCGCTGGAAGCTTTAAAGAAAGAAGGCGAACAAGGTAAGCGTAAGATCAATCAATATACGCGACAAGGCACATTGTTTCTTGCACTTGTGCAAGCCGTTGGGATGTGTGCAGGTCTGATTAGTCAAAATATTACTTTGACTAGTGGACTTGCTTTTTACGTTCCTGCTGTAACTTCTTTGGTTGCAGGTACAATGTTCCTGATGTGGTTAGGTGAGCAAATTACTGAGCGTGGAGTAGGGAATGGTATTTCCATGATCATCTTCGCTGGTATCGTTGCTGGTTTGCCGAACTTGGTTCTGCAATCTTTAACCTCAGTAGATAATGGCCAATCAAGTTTAATTGGTCTTGCAATCTTTGCATTGCTATCTGTTGCAGTGTTAGCAGCAATTGTGTTTATTGAGAAGGCGCAGCGTCGCATTCCAGTAAACTATGCTCAAAAACAGCAAGGTCGTCGTGTATTTACTGCTCAGCAAACACATTTGCCATTAAAAATTAATATGGCGGGTGTGATTCCTGCAATTTTTGCGAGTTCATTGCTATTGTTCCCAGCGAGCTTAGGGCAATGGGTTGGCAGTGCAGACCCAAATGCTGGCGTGATTAAACGTGGCCTACAAGATTTGGCACTCGTATTGTCGCCGGGTCAACCGATGTATTTGGTGCTATTTGGTGCATTAATTATCTTCTTCTGTTACTTCTATACTGCGCTAGTATTTAGTCCGAAAGAAGTGTCAGAGAATTTAAAACGTAGTGGTGCTTATGTACCGGGTATTCGTCCTGGTGAGCAAACTGCACGCTATTTAGATCATATTTTGAATCGTTTGACTTTTATTGGCGCGGTTTATATCACAATCATCTGTTTAATGCCGATGATTCTACAAAGCTCATTTGGTATTCCATTTAGCTTAGGTGGTACGTCTTTACTGATCGTAGTGGTGGTGGTGATGGACTTTATGGCTCAGCTCCAAGCTCATCTCACATCGCATCAATATGACAATCAATCGTTAATGCGTAAAACGACTGCTCATCCGAAAGGATAAGCGCACTTAGAGGTTTCATTATGAAAGTTCAAGCTTCTGTAAAGAAAATTTGTGGTAGCTGTAAAGTTATCCGTCGTAATGGGGTTATTCGCGTAATTTGCAGCGCAGAACCTCGTCATAAGCAGCGTCAAGGTTAATCTGATCAAGACCTGTTGATTTCAGTAGGCTAATTAGGTTATTATCCGCCCCTCAAAGATTTTGTCGGGCGGTTGATTATCTTAACTGCCTTTTTGGAGAAAATTGAATGGCTCGTATTGCCGGTGTAAACATTCCGGATAACAAGCATGCTGTTATCTCTCTAACGTACATTTTTGGTATTGGTCGCCACACTGCAAAAGCTATCTTAGCTGCTGCTGGTATTGCACCAACAACTAAAATTCGTGAATTAGATGACGCTCAGCTTGATGCGATTCGTGCAGAAGTTACTAAGGTTCCTACCGAAGGTGATTTACGTCGCGAAATTTCCATGAACATTAAACGTTTAATGGATTTAGGCTGCTACCGCGGTCTTCGTCATCGTCGCAGCTTGCCTGTCCGTGGTCAACGCACCAAAACTAACGCACGTACCCGTAAAGGTCCGCGCAAACCTATTAAGAAATAAGATTTCTGGAAGCTAAAAGATGGCTAAAGATACTCGCACACGCAAGAAGGTCACTCGTACCGTCTCTGAAGGTGTTGCACACATTCACGCTTCTTTTAATAACACCATTGTGACTATTACCGATCGTCAAGGTAATGCACTGGCTTGGGCTACCTCTGGTGGACAAGGCTTCCGTGGATCACGTAAATCAACTCCGTTTGCTGCTCAGGTAGCTGCTGAGGTTGCTGGTAAAGCTGCTTTAGATTACGGTTTGAAAAACTTGGACGTCCTTGTAAAAGGTCCTGGTCCAGGTCGTGAATCTGCGGTTCGTGCTTTAGGTGCAGTGGGTTATAAAATTAACAGCATTACCGATGTGACGCCAATCCCGCACAACGGTTGCCGTCCACCTAAAAAACGTCGCGTGTAAGGAGAAACATTCATGGCTCGTTATATTGGTCCAAAATGCAAACTCTCTCGCCGCGAAGGGACAGACCTGCAATTAAAATCTGGCGTTAAACCATTTGACGTCAAAACAAAAAAAGCTGCTAAAGCACCTGGCCAACATGGTGGCGCTCGTGGCGGCAAACAATCTGAGTACTCACTACAATTACGTGAAAAACAAAAAGTACGTCGTATGTACGGTGTTTTAGAGCGTCAATTTAGTAACTACTACAAAGAAGCTGCTCGTGTTAAAGGCGCAACAGGTGAAAACTTGTTGAAACTTCTTGAAAGCCGTCTAGATAACGTTGTTTATCGCATGGGTTTTGGTTCTACACGTGCAGAAGCTCGTCAGCTTGTATCTCACCGTTCAATCACTTTAAATGGTCGTCGTGTTAACATCGCGTCTATCCAAGTTAAAGCTGGTGACGTTGTTGCAGTTCACGAAGGTGCTAAACAACAATTGCGTATCAAAAACGCAGTTGAGTTAGCGACTCAACGTGGCATTCCAGCTTGGATTGAAATTGATCATTCTAAATTGGAAGGTACGTTCAAAGCTGCACCAGATCGTTCTGATTTACCTGCTGAAATCAACGAAAGCTTGATTGTAGAATTGTATTCTAAATAATCCTTGAGGTAGCAATAATGACGCGTACTGCAAATGAGTTTCTAACTCCGCAAGCGATCAAGGTCGAAGCGGCAAGCGGGACCTCGGCAAAAGTTATTCTAGAACCATTAGAGCGTGGCTTTGGTCATACTCTTGGTAATGCTTTACGTCGTATCCTTTTGTCTTCTTTACCTGGCGCAGCCGTGGTTGAAGTAGAGATTGAAGGTGTCGAGCACGAGTACAGTACTTTGGAAGGCTTGCAGCAGGACATCGTCGAGCTCTTGCTGAACCTAAAAGGATTGTCTATTAAGCTGTTCGATCAAAATGAAGCTTATCTGACATTGGAAAAACAAGGTCCTGGCGACGTTACAGCCGCTGACCTTCGTTTACCACACAATGTTGAAGTGGTTAACCCTGAACACTTGATCGGTACTTTAAGTGCTTCTGGCTCATTAAAAATGCGCCTGAAAGTTTCTCAAGGTCGTGGTTATGAGACTTCTGATTCACGCTTCCCTGAAGGCGAAACTCGCCCAGTGGGTCGTTTACAATTAGATGCTTCTTACAGCCCAATCAAACGTGTGTCTTACACAGTGGAAAACGCTCGTGTAGAACAACGTACTGACCTTGATAAATTGATCATTGATCTTGAAACCAACGGTACTGTTGATCCTGAAGAAGCAATCCGCAAAGCGGCAACAATCTTGCAACAACAAATTGCAATTTTTGTTGATCTTCAGAAAGATCAAGCACCAGTTGCTCAAGAACCTCGTGAAGAAGTTGATCCGATTTTGCTTCGTCCAGTAGATGATCTAGAGCTTACTGTTCGTTCTGCTAACTGTTTGAAAGCAGAAAATATTTACTACATTGGCGATCTTGTTCAACGTACTGAAGTTGAGTTGCTTAAAACTCCTAACTTAGGTAAAAAATCGTTGACTGAGATTAAAGATGTTCTGGCATCGAAAGGCTTGCAATTGGGCATGCGTTTAGAGAACTGGCCACCGGCTAGCCTCCGCATGGACGATCGCTTTGCTTATCGTAGCCGTTAATTAAGTAGGACTATCACCATGCGTCATCGTAATAGTGGTGTGAAATTAGGCCGTACAAGCAGTCATCGTAAAGCGATGTTCCAAAACATGGCTAATTCTTTGTTCGAACACGAGTTAATTAAAACTACTGTTCCTAAAGCAAAAGAATTACGTCGTGTTGCTGAGCCTTTAATCACTTTAGCTAAAGTCGATTCTGTAGCAAACCGTCGTTTAGCGTTTGCTCGTACTCGTTCAGCTGCAACTGTTGGTAAATTATTTACCGTTCTTGGCCCTCGTTACAAAGAACGTAACGGCGGTTATCTACGTGTTCTTAAAGCGGGCTTCCGTGCAGGTGATGCTGCACCGATGGCTTACGTTGAGCTAGTAGATCGCGAAGTTAACTAATTTCGTGAAGAGCAGCGTACGTTGTTCTAAAAAAGGTCGGTTTTTAACCGACCTTTTTTAATGCCTGCAGTTTTGTATTGGCTGTATATTGTTAGACAATAATTCAATTTGTCCTTAAAAGATAAAAATAAATCGCCTTTTGCTTAAACTTGACATTGTGCATTGTCAAAAATGTGATTTAATAAATATAAATCTAAGATAGGTTAAAAGAACAACATGGAAAAACAAGTTGATATTCTCATTGTAGGTGCAGGGATCTCTGGTGTAGGTTTGGCTGCTCATCTTTCAAAAAATTGTCCAAATCGTTCATTTGAAATTATTGAACGACGTGAAAGTTTCGGTGGTACATGGGATCTTTTTAAATATCCGGGTATTCGTTCTGATTCGGATATGTCAACTTTTGGCTTCAATTTTAAGCCGTGGAAAAAATCTAGTGTGCTTGCTGATGGGTCTTCGATTAAAGGCTATCTTTCTGAAGTGATTGATGAATATAAGATTAAAGAAAAAATTCATTTTCAGCACCGTGTTGTGAGTGCGAACTACGATTCACAAACTCGTAAATGGTCTGTTGTTATTGAAGATGCGAAGAAGAAACAACAAACCTGGGTTGCAAATTTCGTCTTTGGCTGTACGGGTTATTATAATTATGACCAAGGTTTCCAACCTGAGTTTAAAGGGCAGGAAAACTTTAAAGGTACCTTCATTCATCCACAACATTGGCCTGAAAATTTTAATTATGCAGGCAAAAAAGTTGTGATTATTGGTAGTGGCGCAACAGCAATTACCCTTGTGCCAGCAATGGCAAAAGGCGGTGCAGGGCATGTGACTATGCTACAGCGCTCTCCGACCTATATTGCCTCAGTACCTTCTATTGACATCATTTACGACAAAATGCGTAAAGTATTACCTGAAGATGTTGCTTATAAACTTACCCGTGCACGAAATATCGGTGTCCAACGGGCTGTTTATGCTATTGCACAAAAGCAACCTAAATTACTCCGTAAATTTTTATTAAAATCAATTGAGTTGCAGTTGAAAGGTAAAGTGGATATGAAGCACTTTACCCCAGATTACAATCCTTGGGATCAGCGCCTTTGTGTGGTGCCAGATGGTGATTTGTTTAAAATTTTACGTGAAGGCCGTGCATCTGTTGAAACCGATCAAATTGAAAGTTTTACTGAAAATGGCATTCAATTAAAATCAGGTAAACATTTAGAAGCGGACGTGGTGATTTCAGCTACAGGACTCAACATTCAAATTCTAGGCGGGATCAGTGCCACAATCGATGGACAGCCATTAAATACCTCTAAACATATGTTGTACCGTGGCGTGATGGTCAGTGATGTACCCAATATGGCGATGATTATTGGCTATATTAATGCTTCATGGACATTAAAAGTCGATATTGCTTCTGAATACATCTGTAAATTGATTAACTATATGGATCAAAATGGTTATAACCAAGTGATTCCACAAGGCGATGCGACCGAGTTGTTAGAAGATACAGTAATGGGAAGCTTGACTTCAGGCTATATTGCACGTGCGGCAGATGTGATGCCAAAACAGGGTAAACATGCACCGTGGAAAGTCAGTAATAACTATTTGGCAGATCGTAAAGAATTAAAGCATGCTTCATTTGAAGATGGGGTGCTGAAATTTGAAAAAAAGTCTGATCAACTAGCGGCTAAACCCAGATTAGTTTCTTAAGTCAGTTACATAAAAAAGGAGCATCATGCTCCTTTTTTTTGCTTTAGATATGTGACTTTAGGGTTTTATTTGATGCGCTTTATTTGTTGAAAAATATATCATGTTGAAATAAGGAAAAGCACACAGGGTTAATGTGAATATTCAAGAACATTCAGAATTTATAAAATTAAATGCTTATGAGCTATATACCAAAGCTTGGCAGCCTGAAACTACGGATAAAGATGCAACTTTGGCTCCGATTATATTGATGCATGATTCACTAGGCAGTGTTGATTTGTGGCGTGATTTTCCTGCGCAATTGGCTGCTGAGTCTTGCAGAACGGTGATTGCCTATGATCGATTGGGTTTTGGCCGATCGTCAGCGAATCCTCATCTATTAAGTACAGATTTTGTCTATGCTGAAGCGCGGCAGGGCTTTAAGGCACTTCTTCAACATTATTCCATTCAACAGTTTATCGTGATGGGGCATAGTGTTGGCGGGGGAATGTCAGTCGTCATTGCAACTGAATATCAAGAACAATGTCATGGTCTGATTACCATAGCTGCGCAGTATGAAGTGGAAGAACTGACATTATCGGGTATACGTGAAGCCAAAACAGGTTTTGCGCAGCCGGGACAGCTTGAACGCTTGGCTAAATACCATGGGGATAAAGCCCAATGGGTTTTGGATGCTTGGACTGAAACTTGGCTCTCACCGAGTTTTCGTCAATGGAACCTCGAGCAATATGTTGGAAAAGTACAGTGTCCAAGCTTGATCATCCATGGAGAACTGGATGAATACGGGACGACAGCACAAGCTCAGAAACTTTTTTCGGGTATACAAGGTGATGCTGAGCTAGAGATTTTGGAAGGGCTTCATCACATGCCGCACAAAGAGCAACCCGCATTGGTCGCTGCACTCATCTGTGATTTTGTGAATGATTTAAGTTGATATCGAAAGAATATAAAAGCCCATCCGATGATGGGCTTTGTTGTTATAAAGAGCGGGAAATCAGCTCTTTCATAATTTCATTGGTACCGGCGTAGATACGATTGGCTCGATTGTCAATATAAGCCCGTGCAATTGGATATTCAAGCATATAGCCATAGCCACCATGCAACTGCAGACATTCATCCACGACTTTGGAAAACATTTCTGAAATTTTGTATTTAGCAGCGGCTGCAGCGTCAATACCGAGCTGTTCCTCAAGTTGTAGTTCCATACAGCGATCTAGATAAGCTCGACAAAAATCGATTTCAGTACGTAGTTCTGCCAATTTAAAACGTGTGTTTTGGAAACTTGATACGGTCTTGCCAAATGCCTTACGTTCTTTGGTGTATTGAACAGTGTGCGCAAAGGCTGCTTCTGCACCTGCTTGGCAAATAATCGCGACCAACATACGTTCCCAAGCCAATTCCTTCATCAGCATCATAAAGCCCATACCTTGCATGCCAAGTAAGTTGCTTTTAGGGACGCGGACATTGTCAAAGAACAGTTCACAGGTATCCTGACCTTTCATGCCAATTTTATTTAAAGGTTTGCCTTTGCTAAAACCGACGCGATCTGCCTCGACGATAATTAACGATAAATTAGCTGAACCTTTTTCACTATTACCTGTCTTGCAGACCACAATTGCCATGTCACATAAATAGCCATTGGTGATAAAGATTTTTGACCCATTAATAATATAGTCATCGCCATCTTCTGTAGCGGTTGTGCGTACCGCTTGTAGGTCTGAACCTGTGCCCGGTTCGGTCATTGCAATGGCAGTCACGGTTTCGCCAGATGCCATTTTCGGCAGCCAATGCAACTTTTGTTCTTCATTGCCAAAGTTATGAATATAATTGGCCACGATGTCGGAGTGCAGTGAAAAGCCGGTAGAGGAGTCCATAGCATAGGCCTGCTCTTCAATCAGAATCATGCTATAGAGTCGGTCTACACCATAGCCGCCATAAGCTTCGGGCATGGTCGGGCAAAGCAAGCCCATGGCACCGGCTTTATTCCATAAGTCACGGTCTACATGTTGTTGTTTTTCATACTTTTCGATATTGGGCACAACTTCTTTTTCATAAAATTTTCGTACTGTTTCACGAAATGCATCATGCTCTGCATTAAATAATTGACGTGGCAGCATGTTATTGAGTGGGCGAATCGCTCCAGATTGCATTTTGAATATCCTATTCATTTTTATGGCTTTGTCTTCAAGTTATAAGATGCAGCGTGTGACTGCAATGTGCAGAACATTCAAAAGCAAGAATTGCGTTGAAGCATTCGGTCAATCTTTGAAAACACTCCACTTCAATGGGGTGGATGAGTTACACTAGACGGGTTCAACGATTGGGGAAGACAATGACTGATGAAATCAGCTTAGAAGAGCGTAAAGTGATCTACCGCGCACGTCGTGGTTTAAAAGAGATTGATGTTTATTTTGATCCCTACGTCAAAAATTACTATTTACAAGCCGATGCAGCTGAAAAAGACATGTTTGCAGAACTCGTTGCTGCAGAAGATCCAGATTTGTTGGATTGGTTTATGGAAGTTAGTGAACCGCCACGTCCTGAATTAAAAACGTTTATTCAAAAATTAAAACATTACGTTCATGGATAATCGGCAATTCAAACTGAAACGCAGTTTTTTATCGCATGCGTTTCAGTTTTTTATTTTTGCGGTATTGATGACGCTGCTTTATCAGTTACTAACACCCATGCTTTGGGGGATATTTTTCCTCATCGGGCTAGTGGTTTATGTATTGTTT
Source organism: Acinetobacter sp. YH01024 (assembly GCF_013420195.1). Lineage (NCBI taxonomy): Bacteria > Pseudomonadati > Pseudomonadota > Gammaproteobacteria > Moraxellales > Moraxellaceae > Acinetobacter > Acinetobacter sp. YH01024. The sequence continues at coordinate 38,536 of NZ_VOYQ01000014.1, read as the reverse complement.
TTCCGTAAGCATTTACACGTCACCAGTCTAGATTATTTGGATGGAACTGATTGGTCTTTGCAACGACTCAACCGTCCGGTGCAACGCGTTCAAATTAGCCATATTTTGGATCATCAAATGTATATCGTGGTGTATTTTATGCATGCGCGTGCAAAACCAGTGATTATTTGGCGCGATCAATTGTCATTGAAACAGTGGAAATCACTCAAAGTATTGGCCAAAATGATCTAATTGTTAGACAGCCTTTATTTTTAAAATTCAATAAAATGAAAATATTTCATTATCTTATGTTGTGGGTAAAATAATCTTGTCTGACAGGATTGAAATTTATTGGCAAAATATTTAAATTGTCTGACAATTTTAAGCTGTGCGGTGATTCTCTGCCTATATATTAGCCTTACCAACAGCCGTTAAAGGAAATCATCATGATGATGCCAACTTGGATGTTTCTGGTAATAGCGATTGTGTTAGCAATTGTTATAGGACGACTAGGAACAGTGCTGAAGGAACAGTTAACTCAAAAATAAGCAGTCAAACGCTTTCACAGTTAATAAGTAGCATGTGCCGAACCGTCGCTATGCTACTTTTTTTTTGCCTAAAATTTAGTCTTTCTAAAAAATCAGTCAATTGCATTCAGCGTGATTCATGGCACAGTGTGTCGTTCAAATTAGAGCAAATACTCTTTTATTCATTTTTTGCTTCTGATATGTTTGTCGTGATGGACATAAACACAATTATAGAGGACAGGAAAATGTCGAGCGTCCAAAAAATATGCCAGGGTGTGGCAGTTGTAGCAATAACAAGTACATTATTCGCGGGTTGTTCACAGGTTGTAAAAACCGGTGCTAATGTTGCACTCGGATTTACCGAAAAACATATTGTGCCACCAATTTTAGCCATGGAAGATGCTGAAATGGTGTGTAATTCAGGTAATTCATTAACCCCAGCCATTATGGCCACCAAAGATATGGGCGCAGACCCAACACGTGTGGCTGTGTTGATGTATTCAGCAGCAGGGATTTGTGCAGAACAAAAAGCCTTGGATGCAGAGTTACGTTATTTACGTGCATCTAAAGCTAACCAAGTAACCGAAGCACAGGATGCCCGTGTTGAGCAAAAGCGTTGGGCGGCACTTGCGGCACAGCGTCAATATACCGGCTATCAATTATTTCAAGATCGTTTTGAAAAGAAGTATAAGAAAAGTCTAGGTGAAGGCTGTCCAAAAATGAACAGCGACATTGACCAAACAGTGTATATGTTGGGAATGTTAAGTGGCTTACAGGCCATGACCAATGATATTAACTCAGGTGGGGCGGTAAACGTTCCTAAAGACATTGCTGCGATTGTTGAACGCGGTATGGTATGTCTAAATAATGAAAAATTCTGGGGCGCACCAAATGCAACCCGCGCTGTGATCTGGACGTTATTGCCGGGTGCAGGTGATGGAAAACCTGATCCATACCAAACATTGAAACAATCTACGCAAATTGGTGAGCAAAAGGGTGTGAGACTGTCACATGCTTTATATGCGGTTGCTGCACAGGCCAGTGGCGATGATGCGAAAATCCGTGATGCCTTACGTACCTTTGCACAAGCGCGTAGCGATGAGAAACCTGTTAACCCACAATTTAAGCTCATCGATAGTATGGCTGAAAGCATGGTGAAAGGGATTTCAGATCGTTATTGGACTGAACATACAGGCGTTCGTACGGCTGATGATGGTATGGAACATTTCTGGGATGAAAGTGCCAATAGTTCTGAACTCGATGATTTGTTTAGTGGTGATATTGAAACCAGTGGCACAGCTGCAAATTAATCTTTGCAATAGCGTTTAAAAGTGAGGTACAGGAGGAGCGAAAATGAAACTACAATTTTTAATACCGAAAATTGTCTTTCTTGCCGTATTCGTTTCGATCTGTGCCTCGCTACAGGTATTTAAAGATTATTTTATCTATTGGCAAGATGACTTATTTCATGATTTTTGGCGCTTATGGACCGCACATTGGGTTCACGTCGGTTGGATTCATTTTGTTTTAAATATATTGGCCTTTATTTGCTTACCGTTTATTTTCCCACGAGTTTCGACATGGCATTTTGTTGCCATTTTATTGATTTTATCTCCTTTAATCAGTCTAAGTTTCTATTTTTTCTTACCCGATATTGAAGCCTATGCCGGATTATCTGGTGTCTTGCATGGTGCCTATGTCGCGGTCGCTTGTGTGCATTTGATGTATCGACGGGAGCGAAATTTTGCAGCCTTTGTATTGTTGCTGATTTTGGCAAAATTGGTGTGGGAAAATACCGTGGGCAATACGGGAACGGCTGAATTAATTGGAAGCCCCATTTTAGTCGAAGCACATTTATTGGGGGTGATTTGGGGCATTATCATCGCCTTGTTCTATCTTGTTGGCAATTATTTCTGGGATCGTTAGCTCACTTTAGGTGATTGGGTTGACAAAAAAAACCGAAAAGAAAATACATATTGTCATTTTAATGTTTTGAGTATTGATGCAAATTTAAACGTAATAATAAAACAGTTAGGTCAGGGAAAGGAACTTCTCGAGCCGCTAAGGAAGAGGATGCTTAGTCTAGCTAGGCTCCAAAATAAAAATAGGAAGACTCATGCAAAATGATGCACAAAACAGATCCAGCATCGTTGGTCTGTTACGTTATGTCTGGACAGAATGGATTTCGACTCTAGTCGTGTTGATCTTGCTTCTGCTTACATTAATTATCGGTACAGGGGAGATGATCCATGGGCAGTTGCTCCGTATGGGAGAGCGACTGTATGGTGACCCTGCAACAGGTATGCAGTACTCTTTTTTAAGGGCTGAGCCTGCCAAGCCTGAATGTGACCGTAACCCGAATGTCGATGCGTTGGTGAAAACTCAAATGCAAGCCAATGCAGCAGATGAGTTTGCTGATTTTTTTGGTACGGCATCTGAAAATGACGTTCGTTCGTCTATTTTAGCGGGTGTGCAGCAGTGTGAAGAAAAGTATCAATTTTATGATAAAGCCATGCAACATATGGAGAAGCATCCGAGTATTCGCGCCTATCGTAATTTTGAAACAAGCTTCTTCGGTATCTTTAAATTTGGTACTGAAAATCGCGCCATTTTGTTGATTTTTATGGTGGTTATAGCTGCGATTAGTGCGACGTTGAAAATTCATCATATTGGTCTACGCGGTCCTGCAACCAAGAAGGATTATCGTGTTTATAGCCTGATGATGAGCTTCGGTAATGGACTGTTAACCTACTCAAGTATCAGCCAATTCAATTCAGTGAAAAGTTCGGGAGTTCCAATGACCACCGAAACTGAACTGATTTATTGGATGTGGATGACGCTGTTCTCAATCCTGACATTGATCAGTGTTTTGCAATTGTTTAGTCCGCCAAAAGATGCCAAAGAGGGCGGTAGTCTTAGTTTCGCGTTCCTAAGCGTGCCTTTATATGCGTATATGGCGTTGATTACAGGTATCGCCTTTATCTTCTTTATGGACTACCCGATGGGTCAAGGTATCTATTTAGGGCAATTGGTCGAGTTTTCAAGTATTTTCCTGAATCTAGCGTTATTCATTTGGGCGGGTATGTTGTTGAAGCAAACCCGTGTCGTAGATTTATTCTTGAATATTTTACGCCCATGGAACTTAGCTCCTGAGACTTTAACATGGCTGATTTTAATCGCAGCAGCATTGCCTACAGCCTATACTGGCGCATCGGGGATCTTTGTCATTGCGGCAGGCGCGATTATTTATAAGGAAGTGTGGAACGCTGGCGGACGCCGTCAATTTGCCTTGGCTGCAACAGCAATGTCCGGTTCGCTTGGGGTGGTTTTACGTCCATGCTTATTGATTGTGGTTGTTGCATCGCTAAATAAAGAAGTGACCACGGATCTGCTTTATCAATATGGTATTTATACGTTCTTGCTGACATCTACGATGTTTTTAATTGTGTCGTTATTTTTTGCAGAACATAAGTTCCGTATTGCTCAAGCCAATGTGGCAGCGCCGCAGTCAGGACGTGCCTTCTTAGCCGTTATTCCTTATATTGTGATTTTCGTGCTGATCTGGATGTTCTATAAATATTTATTGAATACAGATTTAAATGAATTTACTGCACCAGTCATGATGCCTGTTATTCTGCTGATGATCGTTTTAGTGGATAAATTACGTCATCAGCCAGCACCATTGTCAGCAGTTGGGCATTGGGATGAAACACTAACAGCAAATTATAGTGCGAATGCTGAACCTGCTTTAGCCGGCGCACAGGTTGCACATGCAGAATACCGTGAAGGATTACATGGCAATAGCGCAGATGATGGGCAGGCTGCGAATCATACAGTGGCTCAATCCAGCTCTATGCAGATTCTACGTCAAGTTGGTTTTTGGAAGTCGATGCATATTTCGACCAGTGAAACCGTTGGACATATCGGTGCTTTGGTTATTTTGATGGCGCTTTCGGTAAGCGTTGGTGGATTGCTAGAGCGTACTGAAGTCATGAGTTTATTCCCAACTGATATCAGCAGTACTTTTTTGGTTATCACATTGATTGTCGGATTGATGGTCTTTGTGGGTATGATTATGGATCCGTTTGGCGCAGTCATTTTAATTTCTGCAACTATTGCTCCTGTAGCCTATCAATACGGTATTCATCCTGTGCATTTTTGGATGATTACACTCATTGGTTTTGAGCTAGGTTATGTTACGCCTCCAGTTGCATTGAACCACCTCTTGGCCCGACAGTCAATAGGGGATGCTGAAGTCAATGAAGCGGATGCTGAAGTTCGTCACTTGTCGTTTTATTACCGTTATGAACGTTGGATTTTGCCGCTGATTGTGCTGTTCCCTGCAATGTTGATTATTGCGTATCTGCCGTATTTCTTTAAGCTGTTTGGTTGGTATCAATAAATTAATTTTGAAGCATTAAAAAAGCACCTTCGGGTGCTTTTTTATTGAATAAGGGGCTGTGCATTTGATGGTAAATGGTTTGAATCTTTATGACTTTTTAAACTTATTTTGTAGGATTGGACTACAGAGCAAAATCGCTAAAAATATAAAAGCAAAGCCGAATAGGCTGTAAATGTCTGGCAGTTCCTGCCAAAGAACAAAGCCCCAAATACCTGCAAAAATAATCGTGATATAGTTCACGGGGCCAATTTGACCTGCGGGTGCGAGCTTATAGGCATTGGACATAAAAATTTGACTGATATTGGCCAAAAGTCCCGCTGTAATCAGAAAAGCTAACTCTTTTAAACTATAGGGACGCCAGAGCCAAAACATTGGGATCATGGAAATAAGTGTGCCAAAAAAGCAGAAATAAAACACAATGCGTTCAGGCGGTTCTGTTGCTGTAAGCGCACGGACAGTGACAAATGCCATGGCTGCCAAGAAGCTTGCGCTCAGTCCGATGAGTGATAACTGATTGAACATTCCTGCATCGGGCTTTGCGACGAAGAGCACGCCGATTAAACCAATGACTGCGGCAATGAGCATACTCAGGGTCATTTTTTCTTTTAAAAATAACCATGCAATTAAGGGGATAAAGATCGGTGAGGAATAGGTGAAGACCATGGCATTGGAGAGTTTTAAGTGTGCAATGGCATAAAAAAAGCCATACATTGCCACCAAGCCTACGATTGAACGCCATGTATGCATCCACAGTTTTTCAGTTCTAAAAAATGTGCTCCCTTTTTGCAGGATCAAAGGGAGAAAGATCAATGAGCCAACCGCATTTCGAAAAAATACGATGGTGGCATTATCTACCGTGTGAGATGCGTAGCGTATACAAACCCCCATGATGGAAAAAAGCAGCGCTGACAGCATGAGAAAGCCAATTGCTTTGGGGATGTTCTGTGGTGTAGTAGTGGACATAACAAAAAGGCTAGAAAATCTGATGATATTCTAGCCTATAAGTTTGTCAGGTGTGGCAAAAGTCGGTTATTTTGCTTGTTGTGCTAACTGTGCTTCGAGTAATTTAATTTGTTCTTCTTTCAGTTTAATCAGCTCATCTGCATCTGAATGCTGCTGTTTTAAGCTTTGTTCCTGATCATTCAATTGCTGTTGAATGTCATCTAATTTGGCAATTTCTTCTTTGGCTAAAGAGGCATTTTCAGGCACAGCTGCATCTAAAATGTCTTCTTCGACCAATTTAATGGTGTCAGTCTCTGCGGTAGGGACTGATGCTTCAGTTTCAGATTGGACAGGGACTGCAACAGGCGGTTTAGCCGGTGCAGCGACCATTTCTTCTTGAAGTACAGATTTATCAGCTGTACTGCTGCTTAACCATTGATATGCAAAAAAGATAGCAATCAATAACGTTAAGCCCCCAATGATTCCAACTAACAGTTTTGGATTATTTCTTTGATCTACTAGCATTATGTGACCTTAATTTTTATTTAGGCTGGCGCGGCTTAAATTGGATCACACCGATATCGTCTGGCACGGCAGGTTGTTCAGGTTGATCGACATGAGTCGGTCGATTTTCACTGTAACCACAATCAATGCATTCGATCCATTCGTCTTCGCCAGAGGTCAGCATGACAACCCGGTCCATCGCTTGGCATTTTGGACATTTTGCACCTGCAATGAAGCGTCGTTTAATGGTCATCATACTTACCTTGAATCTAACTAAGGTCACTAGTTTAAGCGTTTTTAGATGCGTTCGTCCAACCTTGATGACGCAGCAAAGCATCTATTTTTGGCTCGCGTCCACGGAAATTGATAAATGCGTCAAGTGCCGTATCTTTTCCGCCAACTGCTAGAATAAATTGTCTAAACGACTTGCCAGTCGAAGTATTAAAAATTCCTTCATTTTCGAATCGGTCGAAGGCATCACTTGCCAAAACCTCTGCCCATTTGTATGAATAATAACCAGCAGCGTAACCACCTGCAAAGATATGACTGAAACCATGTTGGAAACGGTTGTACGAAGTGGTGGGTGCAACTGCATATTTTTGACGAATATCATCTAAGGTTTGTTGGATGCCTGCAGCGTCCAAAGCAGGGTTGGCCTTATGGATATTTAAGTCAAACATGGCAAATTCAATTTGACGTAAAGTTTGCATCCCAGACTGGAAGAAACGTGCATCTTGCAGTGCTTTTAGCAGATCGGCTGGTAAAGTTTGTTTTGATTCGATATGTTCACTGAGTAAATCTAAACTTTCTTGATCCCAAGTCCAAAATTCCATGAATTGACTTGGTAGCTCTACTGCATCCCACGCCACGCCATGTGTACCAGCCACAGCAATATTATCGACTTCAGTGAGCATGTGATGTAAGCCATGACCAAATTCGTGGAACAGCGTTGTTACTTCATCATGGGTAAGTAAAGCAGCTTGCTCACCGACAGGTGGGGTAAAGTTGCAGACCATGTAGCAAATTGGTTTTTGCAGACCATTTTCAGTTTGCATGCGTGAACGGAAGCCGCTCATCCATGCGCCGCCACGTTTCCCACTTCGTGCATACAGGTCAAAGTAGAATCCGCCAATCACGCTGCCTTGATCTTCAAGTTCAAAGTAACGTGCATCGGGATGCCAAACAGGCGCTACACGCTCGATTACATTGATGCCATAGAGACGATTTACAATGCTGAACAAGCCTTGAATAATTTTAGGTGCAGGGAAGTAGGGCTTCAGGTCTTCTTGTGACAAATTAAACTGTTGAACTTTGAGTTTTTCTGAATAGAAAGTGGCATCCCACGGTTGTAACTCAGTGATACCGTCTTGCGCTGCAATGGCTTTCAGTTCAGCGATTTCTTTCTCTGCTGGAGCACGCGCATGTTCTGCCAGTTCAATCAGGAAATGATCTACAGTGGCCACATCGGGTGCCATTTTGCTTGCTAAAGACAATTCGGCATAGTTGTTAAAACCAAGTAGACTTGCCATTTCCTGACGTAGTTTCAAGATTTCTTCCATGACCGCTGTATTGTCAAATTCAGCAGCGTCTGCCTGATCAGAAGCACGTGTGGTATAGGCTTTATAGAGCGCTTCACGCACTTCACGGTCTTCTGCATAGGTCATAATGGCAATATAAGACGGGAAGTCGAGTGTGGCTACAGCCTGTTCGAGTTCGCGTTGCTGACCATATTGTTTCAGAAGTTCAATACTGCCTTGAGGTAGTCCTTTGAGCTGCGCTTCAGTTAAAGGTTTGAAGTAGGCTTGGGTGGCATCCAATACGTGGTTGGAAAAGTCTGATGATAATTGTGAAAGGCGTGCAGAGATTTCTGCATAGCGTTTTTTCGGTTCACCTTCTAAGGCTACGCCTGAAAGTTTAAAATCTCGTAACGCAAGTTTAATCGCACTTTGCTGTGCTGTAGGTAGGTCACTAAAAATAGGAGCATCGTGTAGATGCTGATAGGTTTGATATAACGGTGTATGTTGACCAAGTTGTGTGTAGTATTCACTTAAACTTGGTAATAAAGCCTGATGAACTTCACGTGTTTCGGCATTATTCATGACAGCATTGAGGTGCGAAAGCACGCCCCATGCTTCACTCATGTTATTTTCAAGGGTATCGACTTGTTCTAAAGTATTCAGTTGTTTTTGTACCGAATCTGGAACAACTGTCAGTTCATTTAGAAATTGTTGACCGTGTTGAATCGCATTTTGAATTTTTTCTTTGAGTTGATCTAAGGTAATTTGATCAAATTGAGGAACGGGCAATGTTGCCTTTTCTAATGTCATGTCGGTCTGCCGATTTATTTCCTGTGTTATTTGTAGAAGTAAGGCTTCTAGAAGGATAAATCAAGCCTTGGGTGCTATTTATTCGCTCTTGTTTCACCGTGGATAGATTGAATATCTTGGATGTAGGTGCCAAAGCGCCCCTCAATGACCGATAATTTTATGAATAGATTTTGATTTTTGTAGTGTTCATATTCATCTACATTGATTCGAAACATACCAGTAGAGTCATACGGTGTTTCAATAGAATAGTAGACACTTCCTTTTTTACCATGTTTTTTAACAGCGCTTGCTTCCAATGTCACCACAGTAGGTGTACCCAAAACTAGGGTATGAAGCAGAGGAGGATAGACAACTAGATTTAAGTAAAGAAACAGAATTACAAAAATAGGGAAGAGGAGTAAAAAATAGAATTTTGGCTTTTTTTGTACATTTGTCCATGTACGTGGAATGATCCATTGTCCGTATCTATGCAGAACATAAAAGTAGATCAAAACAGCCAAATAAATCAACGTTGCAACAATGAAGGCTGTGATTTTGACTTGATTTGTTGGGGTGAAGTCTATAAAAAAGAGAGCAATCAGTGCTGAAATACTAAGTACAAAGACTAAGCATATTACATATTCATGGTAATAGTATTTAGTAATTTTCTGTGATGTCATGATTTTTAAGTGGTTTATTTTTATAGAGATATATTAAATGAAAAAGAGCGCCGTAGCACTCTTTTTTATTTAGTAAAATTTACTCACCCTTTGCTTTGGCATTGGATTTTTTCTTTTTTACTTTTAACTTTTTCTTCACTTTATCTTTAGCCTTCGCTTCAGACTTTGTTGCAGATTTTTTAGCAGGTTTTTGGCTGTAGGAGCTGGGTTTTCCTTTGTCTTTTTTGCGTCGTATGGGCTGTTCTCCATCTTCAGCAACGTTGGTTTTACGCTCTGAAAAGACTTCTTCTTTGGCTGTGGGTTTTGCAACACGAGGGGCACGCGCGCGAATAGCACGGCCTGCATGGCTCAATTGTTGAATCAATTCAAAGTCGATTTTGCGCTCTTCTAGATTTACACCAGCAACTTTAATTTTCACTTCATCGCCGAGACTGAAAACTTGACCGCGAGATTGACCAATTAAGCTCTGACTTGGTTGGTCATAGACAAAGAAGTCATCACCCAATTGGCTGACGTGGATCATGCCATCAACATATAAGTCTTTGAGCGTTACAAACAGGCCAAATTCAGCAGTTGCACTGATGGTACCGACAAACTCTTCACCCAAATGCTGCTGCATGTAATGGCACTTCAACCATGTAGTGACAGAACGTGAAGCTTCATCAGCACGGCGCTCGGTCGCAGAGAAGTGTTCACCTGCATCATCCAGCGAAGCACCAGAAATTGGATAAGGTTTTTTCTTCAATTGTGCTTTGATGGCACGGTGAAGTAACAAGTCTGGATAACGACGGATTGGAGATGTGAAATGCGTATATGCTTCGTAAGCCAAGCCAAAGTGACCTGCATTGTTCGCGCCATAATAGGCTTGCATCATTGAGCGGAGTAAAACGGCATGAATGCTTGGAGCATCAATACGGTCTTTCGTGGCATCAATCACGGCTTGATAGTCAGCTTGAGTCGGCTGTTCAGGGAATGGAAGACCCAATAACTTCACAAAATCACGAACCTTTTGAATACGTGAGAACTCAGGTGGTTCATGCACACGGTACAGCATCGGAATTTCGTTTTTTAATGCATATTCTGCCGCTGCGACGTTTGCCAACAACATGCATTCTTCAATTAACTTATGTGCATCATTACGGCTACGCGGTAAGATTTCATTAATACCGCCAAGCTCATCAAAAGTCATATAAGTTTCAACGGTTTCAAATTCCATCGCGTGGCGTTCAGCACGTAAGCCTTTCAACACTTGATACAATTGGAATAGGGTATTGACCGATTTACGCACATCACGGTTTTCAGGAATGGCTTGACTATTACCCTCAAAATATTCGGCAACTTGGGTATAGGTCAAACGAGCTTTTGAATGCATCACACCCGGATAGAATTCAAACTTAGTGACACGACCCGCGCGAGATAAGTTTAAATCACAGACCATACATAAACGGTCTAGGTGTGGGTTCAAAGAACATAAACCATTCGACAGCGCCTCAGGCAACATCGGCAATACAAAATGAGGGAAGTACACCGATGTACCGCGCTCTTGAGCTTCGTCATCGAGTGGTTTACCCGGACGTACATAATGGCTGACATCGGCAATTGCCACCACAACACGATAACCACCACCCGGACGTTTTTCCGCATACACGGCATCATCGAAGTCGCGGGCATCTTCACCATCAATGGTGACAAGCGCTAAATCACGTAAGTCGACACGACCTTCACGGTCTTGTTCTGATGGCTCTTTAAAGCTGTCGGCTTCTTGTTGTACCGCTTCAGGGAATTCGTAAGGTAAACCAAACTCTAAAATGGTTTGCGGAATAATAATTTCAGTGTCTGCTTTATCTGCCATCGACTGAACAATATGACCTGTCGCAAATTCTTCTTTGGTTGGGTAGCTGTCAATCGCAATACGCACAGAGTCGCCGAGTTTGACTTTGGCATGCTCGATTAATTCTTTTTCTAAAGTAATCGGTTGGTGTGCATTGGGATTTGCCGGCTGAATAAAATATTCGCCTTCATACTCAGACACTTTACCAATAATTTCTTTGACACGATGCTGTAGAACTTCAGTAATAAAGCCCCATGCTTTGCCTTTACGGTCTACCGAAGTTTGGCGGACTTTAACACGGTCACCATTAAACACCTGACGTAACTCACGCTCAGGAAGTAAAAGGTCATCTTCACCGCTAATATTGGCTGTGCCTAAACCTTTTGAGTTGATATAAACCGTTGCTTCATGAGTCGGTTGCTCAGCTGCAAGCTGGAACTTAAATCCATCTTTCATCAACTGACCATCTCGAACCATCGCAATCAGACGATGACTCAGTGCATCAATACTTTTTTGATCGGCAATTTCAAAATGTTCTACAAGATCGGCATGCGACATTGCAGTTTTCAGTTGTTCAATCGTCTCTTGAATCAGAGTACGGCTTGGAATTGGATTGTCATAACGTTCGGCTTCAGCTTTTGCTTCAGGGTCGACCCAGTTTTTCATATGTATTTGGCTTCAAATCAGAAGATTAGGATTAGCATAAGTCATGCAAGCAGATACTGCACGCAATTGATTGCAATAAAGTGTTTTATGCCGATATTTTATAATGTTTAAAGCTGAAAAGTAGGGGATAGCAGCGCGTGCTGAACTAATTTTGCACTAATTTTTTGAAAATCGTTTAAAAAATATCTAATTGAGTAAAAAAATGAAAAAAATATAACGACTGTGCTTGCAGTCGTATCATGATCTTTGTATTATGGCGGCACGTTACGGTGAGATGGGTGAGTGGCTGAAACCACATCCCTGCTAAGGATGCATACGGGCAACTGTATCGAGGGTTCGAATCCCTCTCTCACCGCCACGATTTACTTATGTCGCGCTCATAGCTCAGCTGGATAGAGCACTTGGCTACGAACTAAGGGGTCGGGAGTTCGAATCTCTCTGAGCGCACCAATAAGTAAATCTGAAAACGTAGTCTTTTAAGACGACACAAGTTACGCGCTCATAGCTCAGCTGGATAGAGCACTTGGCTACGAACTAAGGGGTCGGGAGTTCGAATCTCTCTGAGCGCACCAACTTGAACAAATTACCGCACATGTTGCGGTTTTTTTGTGCTTGTGATTTATCGCTTTGATATAGCTGTCTTTTGTCTTTTGTCTTTTGTCTTTTGTCTTTTGTCTTTTGTCTTTTGTCTTTTGCTTGGATTGTATAAAGCGTTCTTTTTCATAAGACGACCCATCAGTAAATTTGATTTTGCTTTCTTCCATAGATAACCTTTTTTTTCAGATGTTCATGGTGATGCAATTTTTTAAATCTAAGGCAAGGAAAAGTTGACTCATTTAAAGCCGTGATTCAATGATGGCGATATACTTGTTATCTATCTTGAGCATTTATAAGTGAGTACAGCTAACTTTAGATTCCAAACTTGTGATGCAAAAGCCCTTTAAAAAGTAAATTTGGATGATTTTTAGCGTGTTTAAAGGGTAATTGTTTATTTGATGTGCGTTTGGTTAAATTTATATGAAAAAGCTCTTAACAAAAAATAAAAATCACGTATAATGAGCCTCATCAAGACGTCGCGCTCATAGCTCAGCTGGATAGAGCACTTGGCTACGAACTAAGGGGTCGGGAGTTCGAATCTCTCTGAGCGCACCAACTTGATCAAGATTGAAAAACCGCACATGTTGCGGTTTTTTTTGTGTCTGAAATATAGCTAAAAACAATAAATTCAGTTCATCAATCAAGGTTCTAACTTAGCTTTTGTTTAACTTTGAGTGCAAAGACCGTATTTCCGCCTAAAGCCGGTAACATGTCGTGATACGGCATACTGCGCATAGCACGAAGTAAAAACGGTGCTTTGTCATCAATCTTCACCGCACTGGTCAATTGTAATAACGACCCTTGTTGTAAGGGGCGAATATGCATTGCACCTCGGACAAACTTTAAGTCCCCACCTGTTGCGGTATATTGATTTTGCAGTAAGTCGGGATAGTTAAAACGCATCTTAAAATCAAAGGGAATATTGATCACACCTAAACCCACCGAAATTTTATAGTCGGCATCCATCAGGTGCGGATTAATTTTCTGCACTTGCATATGTTTAACTTGTCTTGGAAATAAGTGCTTGAACGAAGACACATTAATCCAGCGCTGTAAGCTCGAAGGCTCTTGTGCATAATATTGAAAACTGGTGCTAAAGCGCATCAATTCATAATTTTGCCCAAAGGGAACGCGCTGCGCTGTCAAAATAAAGGACACAGGTTCTTTTGAGCTTTGACTTAATTGGGTGACTTTGTCGAGTTGAGAGGCATTTAATTTGAGTTCAGGTAATTGATTTGCAGCGAGAGTTTCGCTGCTAAAGGCTTTAAATCGGCGCTGTAATGATTCGAGTAAAAAACCATTGGTTCCCGCAGGAATCCCTAATTTGGCATCGGGTAAGGCATTTAATATTTTGCTAAACAAAAAACCTTTGGGCTGATTTAAATCGCCCCATTGGGTCACACTAATCAAGGTGTGTTGTGCATCTATCTCAAACCATTCAATTTTCCCTGCACCAAAGGGCACCGGTGCTTGTAGAACCAAACTATTAATACTGTTGTGATCAATTTGGTGCTGTATCACCACGGTTTCTTTAAAGTTTAAAACCGGAATTGGTGTCGGGATATGGATGCGATATTCAACTTGGCTGGTTGAACCTTGTTGTTGCAAAACCTCAGCAGATTTTAGCGTGGGAAATAAGCCTGCATAGTTTGGATAATTACTGAGTAATCTCGCCACATTTTTGCTGTTGGTTGGGACAACCACGGCGGCACTCTGAAATTTACCAACGACTTTTTGGCCTGCTTTCATCGAGGGTAGACTAATTTGCTGTGAAGGATGTGCGAAAATCACGATGTGATCACCGGCAAGATTTGCCAAGGCTTTGGCATTGCCATTAAACAAGTCCAAACTACTAGGGATCTGGGGTTGCCATTGAACGAATTTGGCCCAACTGGTCGATATGCTCAGTCCAGTCAGAAACACCAGCATCATGATTATTTTTGTTATCTGCATGTCACATCCTGCGTATGCAATCTTTTATTTGTTGCTGTTTTTAACGTATTTCTAGGTGTAAGGGAAGTAGTCAAGTGTTACAACCGACCATTAAAAAGCATGAAGCAAGTTTGAATTGTGGTGTAGTATTTAGCGCAATTCATTTTTAAATATTCATACGCTTATGTCTGAAAATCTACCTGCATTATCGCTGCGCTATTTTTTAAATCTAGAAGAATCACAGGATGGTTTTGCACTAGCTACTTTTGGCAAAAAGCAATTTACGCGTTTTTTAACGCCAGCCATTAGCCTTGGGATTATCATCTGGGGTTTTTACTTGGGTGTAGATGGCGTCGGTGCATACTATGTTGGTCTGGGTGCTTTCTTTTTACTCCTTCAAGGCATCATGCGTTATTGGTTTTTACCGATGATGTTTAAACGCCAGTTTGTAAAATACCAATTAGGCAAAAGTGAACAAGGTATTGATTTATTTCAAGACTATGCAGAAATTCATGCCAATGGTCGTAAGAATGTCTTTCATTATGCTGAAGTGACAAATTTTGCTGAAGGCAAATTGACTTATATGCTTGAGCTGAAAAATAAAACCGTGATTATTGTGCCGAAAAGTGCATTTAAAGATACTGCGGACCAAGCGATTTTTAGCAATACTTTTCAGCACTAAGACAATCTATTCATAACAAAAGAGGGAGTAGTATGCAGTCACGTCCATCTAAAATTGTTTGCGTCGGTCGTAGTTA
This sequence comes from Acinetobacter sp. YH01024, assembly GCF_013420195.1. NCBI lineage: Bacteria > Pseudomonadati > Pseudomonadota > Gammaproteobacteria > Moraxellales > Moraxellaceae > Acinetobacter > Acinetobacter sp. YH01024. Next base: position 23,412 of record NZ_VOYQ01000014.1, on the reverse strand, counting down.
TGCAGATCATGCCAAAGAATTAGGCAATGCAATTCCTGACCGTCCTGTGCTTTTTATGAAGCCGCCAAGTGCATTAACCGCATTAGAGCAAGGCATCTCATGGAATCCTGCATGGGGCAGTTGCCACTATGAATGCGAATTAAGTTTACGTATTGATCGTCCTTTATCGGCTGAAACTGATCCTCTCAAAGCCTTAGAAGCAGTTGGAGCTGTGACTTTGGGCCTAGATCTGACCTTGCGTGATCTACAAGATGACTTAAAGAAAAAAGGTCAGCCGTGGGAACGCGCCAAAGCTTATGATGGTTCTTGCATCCTTGCGGATTGGGTCGATGTCCAAGAAGTGGTTCAAGATTGGAAAGATGTGCATTACACCTTGCATATCAATGATGAACTGCGTCAGAACGGTGATACCGCATTGCTGATTTTTGATGTGGGTACATTACTGGCCGATATTAGCCAAATATTTAGTCTTGAAGCGGGTGATGTGGTCATGACGGGTACGCCTGCGGGTGTCGCGGCACTACAGTCAGGTGAGCAGTTGAAAATGACCCTGAAAGGTAAAAATCAGGACTATGTTTGGACGACTTTTGTCAAATAATCTGTGAACGACATACAAAAAGGCTGCTTAATGCAGCCTTTTTTGATTGATCTATTCAGTACTGCTTGATGGTGGTGGCTCATTGGGTTGTAAAGGACCAGTGTCTTTCCATGTTTCATAGGTGTCGGCCATATGCTGTGAGTCGGTGTCTCCCAATGCACCTGCTTTGGCATACCATTGTCGTGCTTTTTCACCATCACGAATGTCATAATGATAATAATGTGCCATTTTCATTGCGGAGTCGGCATCTTGCCCTTGTTCTGCAGCATAGCTTAAATATTCGGCAGCTTTGTCGGGTGTAGACGAAGGATGTTCAGAAAAATAGTGTTGATTCCCCAAGATTTTGATCGCCTCGACATTCTTTTGTTTGGCGGCTTTTTCATACCAAATTTGCACTTGGTGTTTATCTTGAATTAAGCCTTTTCCAGTGTCGTACATCCACCCAACGGTATATTCAGCAGCAGGATCATGAGTCTTTTTTGCAAGGTCTAGCACCCAGTGTGCAAGGAAAATATTGCCATCTTGCTGCATCTTTCGAATCACTTGATCTGCATGCGGGTTTCCTTGGTAGGCTTGAGTCATCAACCATGCGAATGCGTCCGTAGTGCCTTGATCCGCAGCAGCTTTGTACCAATGTACACTTTGTTCGATATTTTGTTCTGTGCCCGTTCCACTGAGGTATAAATCACCCACTTTCATTTGTGCAGTCGCATCGCCCGTTTGAGCGGTTTTGAGTGCAGAATTAAATTCACGCTGTTCTTTGGAACTACAAGCCGTTAAAAATACGGCAGATAAACACAGCGCTAAAATGGTTTTTTTATTCATTCGAAATGGAGTCTTTATCATTCTTTGTGGATTTTTTGATCTTAGCGGATTGTTGAATCACTTTATAGAGATACTGTGGGCTAAATTTAAACAAATTTAGGGCTTTAAGGTAGATTTCCTAAACTGATCTGGGGTGCAAAGCATCCATTTTTTAAACATATTTATAAACGCCGAGGCATTGGCATAACCAAGTTCTAAAGCAATATTTTCGACGGTTTGACCTGCGTTGAGCATGGACATGGCTTTCATGACTTTGAGACGTTGTCGCCATTCATGCAGGGACATCCCAAGTTCTTTTTGACAATAACGCGCCAGAGTACGTTCCGTCATATTTATCCGCTTTGCCAATTGCTCAAGCGTGCTCTGATCTGCAGGATGTTGATGTAAATAATCAAGCAATTGTTTGAGGGCAGGGTGATCCGAATGCGGTAAATAACTACTGACCAGTTTGGCTTGATGCAGTTGATCTAAGATCACATGGAGTAAGCGTTGATATTCGGCCGTATTTTCCAGGAGATCGGCTTGTTGATGCAACAGACGCAAATGGCTGAATATCGCTGTAACTAAAGGTGAGCTGAGTAAAATCCCCGGTTGTTTCGGCAAGTGGGTGCATAGAGATTCATGTACATATAAGGTGCCATGTGAAACTGCAGTACGATTTAAACCACTGTGTTCTAAGTGTGGGGGAAGCCAGATGCCATAAGGTGGTGGGGTAATATAGTCTATCTGGTTGATGTTCACTTCCATTACGCCATTAAAGGCATAGACAAACTCGCCCCAAGCATGCCCATGGACGGGATAAACAGACAGTGCAGGATCGTCACGAAAACTGATCCACAGCGCTGCTTGAATTTCATCGTTAGTGGGAAGTTGTTGCAACTGCGTATGATCTGCACGAGCTTTATGACGCATGAGAAATTTTGCCTGAATAAGAAGATCACTTGTCTATTTTGAAGTATATATTTTATTTCTGACAGTTCTATAGTGTTGCTTGTCGTATTGTCGAGTAAAAAGTGTGGAACAGCGTAAGGCGCTAGATGCAAAAGCTTCTGGTCTGATGATTATTTTGTGCATGATTTTAGGGATTCAGCAGGTCATTTTGAAATTGGCCGCGGTTGATATTGCGCCGATCATGCAAATTGCCATTCGATCGGGTTTGGCTGCGCTGTTGGTTTTTCCACTGATTCGTCTTAAGCCGGGGACACATTTATATACTCGAGAATACTTGCTGCCGGGTATCTGGTTGGCGTTTTTATTTTCAGCCGAATTTATTTTAGTGGCAGAATCCCTGCACTATACCTCTGCATCACATACCGTTGTCTTGCTCTATACCGCACCGATATTCGTGGCACTAGGTTTACATTGGAAGTTGCCTGAAGAAAAGCTTACAGCGATCCAATGGGTCGGTATTTTTATTGCCTTTTCAGGTATTGTCCTGTCGTTTATGGGACGTGAAAGTAGCACTACAGTCAACACTCAAGCCCTGTTGGGTGATGCGATGGCATTACTTGCAGGGGTGATGTGGGCCTTGACCACCATTTCATTAAGACTCACCAAACTCTCTGATGCACCTCCAACTCAGACGCTGTTTTATCAGTTAGTCGGTGGTTGCGTGTTTTTATTACCCGTAGCATGGCTGACAGGACAAATGACTGTACATTGGACGGTGCTGTCCATCAGCAGCATGATTTTTCATGTGCTCATTATTTCATTTTTCAGCCTGATGTTGTGGTTTTGGCTGTTAAGTAAATATCTGGCCAATGGTCTGGGCGTTTTTTCATTCCTTACTCCAATCTTTGGTCTAGTCTTTGGCGTATTGATCTTAAACGAAACGATTGAATTGAACTTTATCTTGGGGACGGCCTTAGTAATGGTCGGGGTGATGACGGTAACTTTGCATCAGTGGTTGGCTAAACTGATGGGGCGTCAGCGTACTGCTATCTAACGCCGTGTATAAATAACTGATGTTACGCAGTAACATTAGAAGCGCAATTTGCTTCAAATAAAAGAACGATACGCGGCAACGTCATCCGCAAGTATTTGAGACAGGATTACATCTATTCAAAAATGTTTTTTGCGATACTTTGAATGCGTAGACGCTAGTGAACGAGTTTTGTCGGTGAGGTGCATTGCACCGCAAGATGGTTTCCTTGCGAAGCTTCGCTTCTCATTTTGCCAAAACAAAAGTACCTCCAGCCGAAGGCTAATCCCTTTATTCAATTCCTAGATGTAAGACTCCGTCGAATAGACTTAAAAAGCATTTTAAAAATGCGAAATTACTTTTACGTGAGTAACATCAGTAAATAAAAAAGGAGGGCTACAGCTCTCCATTTTCTTATGCACAGTTATTTTTCTTCAAAAATAGTCGCAAGCGGAATCGAGAGTTTGGCCGCAAGATAATCATCCGATTCGACCAGTTGCGGTCCAATTTTTTCCATCCAGACATCATCTGGATCGACGCGACCTAAATCTTGGCGTTTAGGGAGGGGATAGGGAAGTTTACTGTAAAAACTCCAGAAATCCACTTGGGTCAAATTACGGACCAATACATAATGATCATCGTCAGTACGTTTAATTAGGTGCTGCTTTTCAAATAATAAAATATAGCTCGGCAGGCGACCAATTTCATCACGCCCTAAAACCTCAAGCGCTTCTTTTTCTGTCACGCTCTGACCAAGTTTTTGCTTTTTATAAAATAATTCCAGCAAATCCATCAACATAATCACAGGATGACGTTTTTGATCTTTGCCAGAATTGAAAGCGGTCAGTGCATAACTAATTTCTACCCCAATCAGCACGATATTCCATGAAAGGAATATCCAAAGTAGGAAAATTGGCACCGCAGCAAAAGCACCGTAAACGATTTGATAACTGGTGAAATTTGACATGACAAAACCAAAAAGGTTTTTGAGTAATTCAAATACCACGGCACTAAAGACACCCGCGATCAGCGCCGCCTTGATCGGCACACTACGGTTGGGAATCGTCCAATACAGAATGAAAAAACCTAAAATGGTCAATGAAAAAGACAAGATCCACAGCAGAAAAGCCCCATCCAGTTCATAGCCGGCAAAATTATTGCTGAGGACATTCATAGAGGCCAAGGTAGATGACACAACAAATGCGCTACCCAGTAAGATTGGGCCTAATGAGATAATAGTCCAATAGCGCATAAAGCCAATAATGCCACCACGTGTCTCACGCACCCGCCAAATTCGGTTAAATACTGTCTCAATGCTTGTCAGCATCATAACTGTGGTAATGAATAAAAACAGTACACCAATAACAGTCAGGTTACTGGATTTATCGGTGAATGCATTCAGTGCTTTATCAAAAGCAATTGTCGTTTTCGGTAGGAAATTACTATAAATCAATTGTTGAAGCTGTTGACGAGCAGGTTCTAAAGCTTTAATTGAGGAGATGATGACCAAGAATACGGTCAACATGGGTACCACTGCAAACAAGGTGGTATAGGTTAATGATCCTGCTTGTTCACGGCAGCGATCGGCTTCAAAACGTCGAATGACAAATAAAACAAACTGAAACCATTTCTTGTCGTAAAAGGGAAGTTTTTTTAAAAATGCTTCGATCATTCGTTCAAGTCTCGAGTTATTTTAGTCATGTTTATGCAATTTTCATCACTTAGCTTAACCAAAAAATAGGAAAAATACCGTATAGTTTTCTTTTTTCATTGAATTTATAAAAATGACGCAAGCTTATGTACTGGTGTTGTATTACAGCAAATATGGTTCAACACGTGAGATGGCACATTTAATTGCCAATGGAATTGAAGCGTCTGGAATGGCAGTAAAAATACGAACCGTTCCAAATTTATCTACTGTGGTGACTGACGTGCAGCCCAGTATTCCTGCCGAAGGCGATATTTACTGTAGCTTAGATGACTTAGCGCATTGCTCAGGTTTAGCCCTTGGTTCGCCAACACGTTTTGGTAATATGGCGTCGGAAATGAAATATTTCTGGGATCAAACCACAGCGCTTTGGCTCAATGGCGCATTGCATGGTAAACCTGCCTGTGTGTTTACCAGTTCAGGTTCAATGCATGGCGGACAGGAAAGTACTTTGCTGACCATGCTGCCACCTTTGTTTCATCATGGAATGATGGTTATGGGTTTAAGTAATGCCCTTCCTGCATTATCGAATACCAAAACGGGTGGCACGCCCTATGGTGCAAGCCATGTCAGTGGTCCACGTCATGATCAGTCATTGAGTCAAGATGAGCGAAACTTATGTGAAGAGCAGGGTAAACGTCTAGGCGAAGTGGTCAAAAAGTTGATTTGAAACGTGCTTGATAAAGGCAATAAAGTAAACTTTGTAGCGAACGGGCAAGAAAAGGCTTAAATATTGCACTTTTCTTGCTTTTTTTACGTGTGACTTCTCTTTATTTATGACGTTGTATTGCCGCCAAAAATATAAAAATAAATCTGTCGAACTATTCTTAAAATACCCAAAATAAGTGATATCAATAACATATTGAAAGTTTTTAAATACAGCCTGCTCAGTGATGGCCTTGAGTCGATTATTGCTGTCTCTTTGGGCGCGCTATTTTTATTTTTTGATTACATGATTTGTATTTAAATTTCTTCTTTGGGGTGTGTGATGTCTATTATTAATTTTCGAATGATTTTCCTGTGTTCCGCATTGGCTGCTTCTTCCTTGTGTACGGCAATGCCAGTTTTATACAGTATGGATTTCCCGCAAGAGAAAAAAGCCGAAGAAAAAGAATTTTTGGCGAAACAAGATCAAGTCAAAGCGGACTCAAAATCTTTAACCGATGCTTCAAAATAATTGATTCACTATGGTTTCGAATAGCATTTCAATAGGCTAGAAATACATGCTAGAAAAACAATAACCTATAAAAAAAGAGCGCTGATGCGCTCTTTTTTTATATCCAATTTAGTCTTGATCCGAAGTCTTTGCAGCGTCTTCAGGCTGTTGCTCAACTTCAAAGCGCTGTTTGCAGTCTAAACATTGGTAGTCGAGAAAAATATTTTGATCGACGATCACGCCGGCTTTTTTACCAAAACGGTGTCCTAGAAAACCGCCTGTAATGCCGACGCTAATTGCACCAACAAAAGTACCGATGGTTCCGCCCATAATCACGCCAAGTGGGCCAGCAGTCACGCCACCAATCGCAGCACCAATAGATGCGCCAGATGCCGCACCACCGACAGTCCCTGCAGCAGTTCCTGCACCACTGAGTAAGACACCACCAATTTTTTGTAAGTTTTGTTCATGGTTACGCTTTTCAATATGGGTTGATCCACATTTTGGACATTTAACTGTCGATTCCATGTTTTGCTCTTCTGTATTCATAACTTTCCATAGCCTTAAAAAATAAAGTGGCCGAATTTATGGTGCAGCATAATGTAATTTGACAGATGAGTAGTTGACCCATTCGATCAAATGTGACGATTTTCCTGAATTTTATCGAGTTTTGCACACCGATGTTTTGTCTGCTTGTAACTAAGGCGTTAAAAAGTGCGCTCTATGTCACCTTAATGGCAAATTTTTAGCAAAAAAAAGAACACCTGATGTGTTCTTTTTTCTTTTGAACGCAAACTAGTCACGAACAAATTCAACTGTACCATTCGCCAGTGATTTCACACGTGCCAATGATTCAACGCGATAGCCTTTCTCAAGCAAAATATCACGACCAGGTTGGAATGATTTTTCAATCACGATACCGATACCCAATACTTCAGCACTTGCTTGATGAATAAGATCTGCAAGACCTAAAGCCGCTTGACCATTGGCCAAAAAATCGTCAATCACTAAAACTTTATCTTCAGCATTGATATGCTTTTTAGAAATTGCGATCGTGCTTTCAGTTTGTTTGGTGAAAGAAAACACTTTTGAGCGATACAAATCATCTTTTAAGGTTAAAGATTGATATTTACGTGCAAAAATCACAGGAACACCAAGTTCAAGACCCGCCATAACTGCAGGTGCAATACCTGAAGCTTCAATGGTGATGATTTTGGTAATGCCAGCATCTTTAAATAGACGGGCAAATTCTTGACCAATTTGCTGCATCATTACAGGGTCAATTTGGTGGTTCAAGAAAGAATCGACTTTCAGAACTTCTTCAGAGAGAACGATACCTTCAGCTAAGATTTTCTGTTCCAGAGCGTGCACGGGAGAATCCTCGAGGGGCAGGTGCTTTTTAAAGCAAAAGCGTATTTTAAAAAGCACCGAGAAAAATGCAAGCGAAATTGATCAAATCAATTAATTTGTTGCACCTTTTTATAGCCTGTCAAAAGCAGACCATATGAGGTTTTGTTGTCTTGATGCGATACTTTCACAGGTAGATAATCTAGTTTTGGTGCTAACCAGAAAGTCGTTTGGCGGCCTGGTTTGTCATGACGCATCACGACTTTCACGGTGTCAAAAGTTCCATAAGTGGTTTTCACTTTTTCAGTGCCTTGCTTCACGAACTTACGAGCTTCAACCTCTTTGGCATCGGCAATATAGTAATTCGATTTCAAACCACCATTTTTTAAATCTTCACGAATTTGCAATTCGGCATTCAGTTCATCTAACACACCTGATTTCCACGCAAATGAACGTGCTTTGTCATCTTTTTTGGTGTTAATGGTTTTTGCGCCAGCATTAAAATTAATATTCATGGTGTTGTTGTGCACCAAAATTTTGCTGCTGCGGCTAAAGCTGTTCGAGTGAATTTGGCTGCCATTTAAACTAAAACGACTGGTTTCAGTTGCAGAGGCCATCGCACCAGCTTTTGCTGCGAAAACATACGTCCAGTTATTCCCAGATTGTTTTAGGGTACGTGTTGCAGAACCCAAGTTTTTGCCGTTGTAGTTAAATTGGTAGTTGGCTTGGAATGGACTCATGGCAAATGACTGACTTGAGAAACCAGTCAAAAGCAGTGTAGTCGATACCCCAGCAACAAGACCTAAATTTTTCAAAACTGAATGTGCCATAAGTATGGTTTTCCTATTCAATAGAAGTGCGGTGGGCTAAACCACCTGATATGTTTATTATGCGGCTGGATTGTGGAGAATCTCGTCGCAAATCCGTGCCTAATGTATATGTTGTGTAGCGTTTTATAGGCTCAAGATATCTAAGTACAGGATAAGTCTAGCTTTCCTTTTGCTTAATTGGCGTGACTTCATTGTCTTTTAAATTTGAGTCATCCCAGTCTTCTATCCGTTCTTGCGACATCTTGGTGAACAATGCGGTTAAATTAACATTACCAATCACCACCAATTCGGCCTCACGTAAAACAGCATGGTTGACATGGACTTTGCCCAATGTGTCGATAATCGATCGACTTTTACCGAGCCAGCGATTCAGGTCTAAATACAGTAAATCATCTTTAACTTTGATCACATTGAGCTTTTCCAAAATCATACCCAATGGATCTTGGTTGAGTACTTTTTGATAGAACCATAACGCCATGCGCACGCCCATCTTATACAGAACATTTGGATACTTCGCTTCAATCACTTGTGTATCACTAATTTGTTCAAATACGATCAATTGGGTTTGTTTGTTGAGTTCCATCTGTACCAGTTTTAAATCAACAGAGAGTGTTATGATCAGCCCGTTATAATCCAATGTGGCATACAGTCTGAGCCAGTCGTCATGAAGGTCAGCATGCAAGTCTTTGAGCATTTTCACATTATCGGTCACAAAGCGCTGAAATGTCGCATTTAAAAACACTTGAGACATTGGGAATTCACGCTCATCTTCAATAAATCCTTCAGCTTTTTGGTACACTTGGCGTATACGTTTAGCGATATTGGAAACTAGCGTTTGCATAAGAAGTGCATCCTGACAAATTATGTTTTTTAACGATGTTTATCTTGTCGATTTCTATAAAAACACAAGGTTTTGATCTTGCAGTTTAGCAAAATAAATTGCACCATTTTCATGATTTTAATTGTGCATTATCGATGTGTTGATGGATTTCTCGTTTTCATCAAAAAATGAATACGAGTTTTATTTTATACTGTTTTAAGTAGTTTGGGGAATGCGGCAAATTGTCGGTTTAATGTGATGCTGAAAAAAATAACGTTCATGCCCTTGATGAAAGAGTGGTGGAAAGATCCCATATTTGCAACTGCATTGGCGTTTGCTGCTGTGTTGCATTTGGCTTTTTTAACCATGCAATTTTCCATGCCCCAAGAGGCGGATTATAACACCAAAGAAATTGCAGTTTCTTTACGTTCTACGACGGAAAAAATTGAACATGCAGACTTTTTAGCACAAGCCGATCAGCAGGGCTCTGGGACATTCCGTGAGTCACATCGTATGTCGAGTGACATGCCTGCACCGATGATCGAACAAAAAGCCGGTGAGCAAAAAAGTGAAGCTTTAGAACAACTGCAACAAAAGAAAGAACTCAGCTTTGAAGATAAAGTGTTGATGACAACTTTGAGTTGGCAAAAACAAGCTGAAGAAAACAGTCGCAAAAAAGCCGTTGAGGAGTTGAATAGTCAGTTTCAGGCCAAGGCTGCGATGGTGGCGAGTATCGAAGCCCAATATTTACAACGTCAGCAAAACTTTAGCCGTCAGCAAAAAATTAAAACCATTGATGGTATTCAAGCCAAGCAAGATGTTTCTGCGGCCTATATGGAAAAATTCCGCGAAAAAGTCGAGTTTTATGGCAACCGTTATTATCCTGAAGCGGCAAAACAGCAACAGCTACGCGGTGAAGTACGTTTAATGGTTATTTTGAACAGTAATGGCGGGATTCGTGCCATTCGTTTGATCGAAAGTTCAGGTTCAAGTTTATTGGATGAAGCTGCAAAAACCTCTGTGCGTAAGGCGGCACCTTTTGGTTTGTTTGATGCCAAAATGAAAGACATCTCAGAACTTCGTATTGTGCGTACTTGGCGCTTTGATCCTGCAGAAGCAGAGTTTGAGGTGCGTTAATCAGTTGTGATTGCGTCGCAAAACTTCGCAGATTTCGACGCTAAAACTCGCATACCATTGGTTTTTCCCCAATTGCTGCGCGACCAGATGTTGTGCATCTTGTTGCCAAGCTCGAATGTCTTCTAATGTATTCCAGTAGGAAAGGGCGATTTCATGCTCACCCTCTGTCAGCGCTTCAAAATGTTGACAGTTAAAGTGTGTCAAGGCTTTGTCTCTAAGCTGCTGTGCAGTCGAAAAATACAGCTCATCAAGCGTACGAATGCGTGCTTTAAAAATCACGACATATTGCATATCTTTCCTTCCTTGGTTTTTATAATGTTAAAAAAGCGAGCCGTAGCTCGCTTTTTGGGTTCTTAATCTCTTTCCAGATAAGGGTTATCAAACCCCAATTTGGCTAAAATCTCGATCTCCAAAGCTTCCATTTCTTCAGCATCTTCATCAGAGGTTTCATGGTCGTAACCCATGAGGTGTAACGTACCGTGTACCAGCATATGCGTAAAGTGGGTCAGGGGTGCTTTGCTTTGTTCTTGTGCTTCACGAAGAACCACAGGAATACAAATCACCAAGTCGCCAATCGGAAATGAGTCTAAAACTGCAGCCATTTCATCGGGGAGATCGCTCGGAAAAGACAACACATTAGTCGGTTTGTCTTTACCACGATATTCCAAGTTCAATTTGTGGCTTTCGTCATTGTCCACACATGCAATACCGATCTCACAATCACTTTGTGTATCGATATGACGTAAAGCCGTTTCCACGACTTTTTTGATATGCGCACGTTTCACCACCAATTCAGGTGACTGAAAATTTTGCTGCAAGGAGAGATTAAGTTTCAAAATGAATCCTTAAATGTTTTCGTCTTGATGCTGCCCATCAGCTTTAGCATCATTGTCCGCCACCAAGGCTTCCTGACGTGCTTTACGTTCTGCACGTTGTTCAGCCGTGAGGCGATGTTGTTCGCTGTCCCATCCCTCATAGGCTTCAACAATTTTTTGAACCAATTGATGACGTACCACGTCACGAGAGTGGAAGCGAGTAATATGAATTTCTTTGATTTTTTCAATCACACGTAAGGCATGTGCCAAACCAGATTGTTGACCACGAGGTAAATCGACCTGTGTAATGTCGCCCGTGATCACCGCTCGAGAACCAAAGCCTAAACGGGTGAGGAACATTTTCATCTGTTCAGGGGTAGTGTTCTGTGCTTCATCTAAAATCACAAAAGAATGATTTAAGGTACGACCACGCATGTAGGCCAGTGGTGCAACTTCAATCACTTGACGTTCAATTAGTTTTGCGACTTTTTCAAAACCGAGCATTTCATACAAAGCGTCATATAGCGGACGTAAGTAAGGGTCAATTTTTTGGCTCAAATCACCGGGTAAAAAACCCAATTTTTCACCGGCTTCAACCGCAGGGCGAACCAATAAAATGCGTTGAATTTCGTTACGTTCTAGCATATCTACAGCAGCGGCGACCGCGAGATAAGTTTTACCTGTACCCGCTGGGCCGATACCAAATGAAATATCGCTTTGTAAAATACGCTGTACATAGCGTTTTTGATTGGCACCACGTGGATTGATTCGACCTTTACGGGTTTGTAGATAAACATTGTCTAAACCGGTATGCTCATTTTCAGAAAAATCTTCCTGAATTTCGCGGTCAGTCTGACTGCCTTGAATCATCATGTGTAAAATGTCCGCACTAATCTGTGGATTGGTTTCGGACTCTTCATAAAGACGGTGAAGGAGACTTTCGGCTCTCTCTACCGCATCGATTTCCCCATCGATAAAAAAAGCATCTGCACGATGAGAAATTTTGACATCTAAACGTTGTTCAATTTGTTTGAGATGACCGTTATAGGCACCAAGCATGCTTTGTAAACGGTCAAGTGGAATACCAGCAAAAGTTACAGTACGTCGAATCGCTGCAGTCAAGAGAATTCCTTTAAATTGGTCTGACGATTAAGCTTACATTACGCCACGTCAGGCTCAAGATTCAAGAGTTCACCGTAAACAAACTTCAAAGTTTTAATATCGGTCACTTCAATCTCTGCAAAACGCCCAACCCATGCAGGATCACCGATAAAGCTAACCAAACGTGTATTGTCTGCAGTACCAATCAGCAAGTTCGGATCTTTGTCTGAAACAGACTCAATCAAGACACGTTGAATGGTTCCTAGCATTGCATCAGTTTTATCAATACTAGATTGTTTAATCCATTGTTGAACTTTTGCAAGACGTTCTTTTTTCACATCTTCAGGGGTCGTGTCTTCAAGTTCTGAAGCAGGAGTACCCGGACGTTTTGAGTAGATGAAACTGTATGAATGATCGAAATCCATATCTTGGATAAATTGATAAGTTTCTTCGAAGTTTTCGTCAGTCTCACCCGGAAAGCCAATAATAAAGTCGCTAGATAAATGCATATCAGGGCGAACTTGACGTAATTTAGCAATTTTATCGATATATACATCAATCGTGTGGTTACGTTTCATGGCTTGTAGAACGTCATTCGAACCACTTTGAACCGGTAGATGCAAGTGAGAAACCATTTGCGGTAAGTCACGGTAGCATTGAATCAAGTCATCGTTAAATTCAAGCGGGTGCGATGTGGTGTAACGAATACGACCAATCCCTGGAATCTCAGCAACTAAACGTAATAAGTCTGCAAAGGTACAGATTTCCCCTTCAAAAGTTTCACCACGGTAGCCATTCACGTTTTGGCCGAGTAATGAAATTTCACGTACGCCTTTTTCAGCTAAAGTGGCAATTTCAGCCAATACATCATCCAGTGGACGTGATACTTCTTCTCCACGTGTGTAAGGAACCACACAGAAAGAACAGTATTTTGAGCAGCCTTCCATAATCGAGACAAAGGCTTTAAAACCTTCTACACGCGGTTCCGGCAAAAAGTCGAATTTTTCAATGTCAGGGAATGAAATATCCACCAACTGAATTTTTTCTTTTTTCGGCTTAACCACTTGTTCAGTGTGTTGATCCAGCATTTGCGGTAAACGATGCAAAGTTTGTGGGCCAAAGACCATATCGACATAAGGCGCACGTTTTTGAATGTTGTCGCCTTCTTGAGATGCCACACAACCACCGACACCAATCACAAGATCAGGATTCTTTTCTTTCAGTTTGCGCCAGCGGCCTAACTCAGAAAATACTTTTTCTTGTGCTTTTTCACGGATAGAGCAGGTATTCATCAGGAGAATATCCGCTTCTTTTGGATCGCTTGTCAGCACATAGCCGTGAGAATCACCTAAAAGGTCGCCCATACGTTGACTGTCATACTCATTCATCTGACACCCTTGCGTTTCGATGTACAGTTTTTTCACTGCTCCATCTTGAGCTGGGGTGTGCTGTGGCTGGGTAACAGTGTTATCTGGGGCAGCTTGGGCACTATTGGGGATGAAGGTTTGAACCGTCATGTAGGCTCCTAAAGGAATTTTATGAAAATCAATAACCATACGTGGCTGACAGACAATTCAATCAATTGAATTGTGCAGCTGCGGAGGTCAAAAAGGGGATTTTAAGAATGGGCAATATTTTAGCAGTAATTCATTAGAAACTTACAGCCTAAAATGACAACTCTGCCATATTGATTTATGAAGTAAAAATGTTTGAAAATTAATATTGGCTAATCATAAGGTTACATAACAGAACACAATGCAGAGTTTAGAATTATTAAACTAATTCCTAAACAAAGTTCGATGTGCTGTAACTGAGCAGAATGACATGAAAGAAGGCAAGTGGATGTTAAAACATAATTTTAAACAGAAAAATTACGCTAAATTACTTGCTTTGAGTGTCGGGCTCTCCGGAATTTCTGCGTTTGCCCAAGCCGCAGATGAGCAGTTTAACGATGCTTTACGTGCTGCGAATGCAGGCAATATTAGTTTATTACAACAATACCAATCATCCATGCAAAATGATGTTTTGGGCTATTATCCAGAATATTGGTTACTGAATAACAATTTGGCTTCACAGCCAGCAAGTGCCATTATTAATTTTGCACAGCGTTATCCAAACTCGGCAATGGCAGAAAAATTAGCCGCAGATTATGTTGAAGAAAAAGTCAAACAAGCTGATTTCGCTACAGCACAGCCTGTCTTACAATATGTGACTAATGCTGACCGTGCTGAAACATGTGCCATGGCTCAAGTCCGCGCAAAGTCGGGCGACCCTCTGGTTTACGCAGAATTTAAAGATGTATGGTTGACCACAAACTCACAACCTGACTCGTGTACGGGTTTGGGCCGTATGATGCTGTCGAGTCCTTTAATGACTCAAGATGACCGCCATCAACGGATGTGGGGACAGTTAAGAGCGGGTCAGTCAGGACAAGCGATTGCGACTGCGCAAACCATTGGCGTAAATATTAATTTGTCACAACTCAACACCATTCAAGCCAATCCACTGAATTATTTATGGTCTGCACCCAAAGCCACAGCTGAAGATCATGCATACCTGATTTATGCGATGGGTCGCTTGGCCGATAGCGACTTAAATGGCGCGATTTCTTCGGTGAAACGTGCAGCAGAAGGCACACCAGCCGATGTACAAAAAGCCCTATACCGTAGTGTCGGGTATATCGGTGGTACAACGGTAATGAAAAATAATTTCAACCGTGAAGTTCTAAATTATCTTGATTTGAGTTATGGACTGCCTTTTAGTGCAGAAGAAGCCGAGATTTATGCGCGACAAGCCATTCGTTTTGGCGCATGGGAAAGTGTCATTCGTGCAATTGATGCGATGAGCGTTTCGCAAAAGCAAGAAGATCGTTGGCAATATTGGTTAGCGCGTGCCTCTGAACAACGTGGCGATGCCTCATCTAAACGTGCGGCAAAAGAAATTTATCGTAAGCTTGCCATTGGCGATGATTACCATAATTTGTTAGCACGTGACAAAATTGGTCAGTCTTATAACAATATTCCGTCAAATGTGCAGCCTTCGTCACAAGATGCGCAGCGTCTCAGTCAGGATATTCACTTCCGTCGTGCCTTTGCATTGCGCAATATTAATGCATCTGACAGCTATATTAACCGTGAATGGAACTGGGCAGTGCGTCAAGCCTACTTAAAGCATGATGATGGCATGATTCTTGCCGCAGCTAAACGTGCAACCGATATGGGCTGGTATGATCGGGCGATTTATGCAGCAGATCGAACCACCAAACAGCATAATTATGCTTTACGTTATGCCATGCCGCATCAAAACTATGTGGTGAGTCATAGTCGTAATGCCGGCATTGACCCTGCATGGGCTTATGGTTTGATGCGTCAAGAAAGTCGGTTTGTCACTAGCGCACGTTCACATGTCGGTGCCGGTGGTTTAATGCAAATCATGCCAGACACCGCAAAATTGGTGGCTCGTCAGATGGGGGAGAGTTATAACCCCGCTGCATTAACGGATATGAATACCAATATTCGTTATGGCACTTTCTATTTATCGACGATTCAACGTCAATTGAGTAATAGTCCAGTCTTAGCGACTGCAGGTTACAATGCCGGTCCAAATCGTGCTCGACGCTGGCAGCCTGAATATCAATCGATTGCAGCGGATCAATATACGGAATCGATTCCATTAACGGAAACTCGAGACTATGTAAAACATGTGATGACCAATGCAACCCATTACGGCCTTTTATTAGGTCAGGGGCCACAATCGATTGAAAAAAGAATGCAAATGATTCCATTACGGAATGCGCAATAAATTTTAAAGCAAGATGCGCCTGTTTTTAGGCGCAATATGGGTAAATGATGAATGCCGAACATGGACATTAGACTTGCTTATCGAATACTGACATCACTGCTCATCGGCAGTGGTGTAGGCTTTGGTATGTCTATGCTTTCGGCAGCACCAGTTGTAAAAGGGTACGTGATGGATGTGCAAATGGTGCCTGCTGTTTGCGCTTATGACCCATTAAAAAGTAAAAAACGTAAATGTCTAGAAGGGTATTCACTCAATATCACGGGACTATATCCAGAAACTTCTACCCGTGATTGCACCACCAATAGTTCCGCTAAACTTTCTCCGCTGCAAGCCAAAGTGGTTGCACGGATTATGCCTGATGAAAATGCGCGCGTGGCGCTTTGGCACAATACCGGCGGCTGTGTCCCAATGAATGCCAGCCAGTATTTCAGAACCATTATTAATCATGCAGATAAGCTAAAAATTCCAGATGAATTGACTAGCCAAGAAACCCAATCCATTCAAGCCAATGTCTTGCGTAATAAAATGTTGCGTATGAACAGCGGATTGGTATCACAAAGTATTGAATTTAACTGTATGCAAACCCGTGGTGGCAGCCTGCTGACTGAGATTAAAATTTGCTATAAAAACAATGGTCAGTACAAAAGTTGCCCTACAACTATCGTCGGAAATTGTCCTGCAACTTTCATAATTAAAGGTTCTTTCTAAGCTTTTTTCGGCATTTTATTTATATTTCCTATCATACTTTTGTTGAAAAGCATTCTCTTTTACATGCAAGCGTCAAAAGATTGGAGTACAATCTTTGCCGTTTATGATTATTAAGATTAGATAGAACAGCTATTTAATCATTATGACCTTCCTCAATTGGAGATAATTACATGAAGCAAGCAGTTCGTGTTGCCGTTACTGGCGCAGCTGGTCAAATCGGTTATAGCTTATTATTCCGTATCGCAAGCGGTGAAATGTTGGGTAAAGACCAACCAGTTATCCTTCAATTATTAGAAATTCCAGTTGAGAAAGCTCAACAAGCGCTTAAAGGCGTAATGATGGAACTTGATGACTGCGCATTCCCTCTTTTAGAAGGTATGATCGGTACTGATGATCCTAAAGTTGCATTCAAAGATGCTGACTACGCTCTTCTTGTAGGTTCACGTCCACGTGGTCCTGGTATGGAACGTGCTGACCTTCTTAAAGTAAACGGTGAAATCTTCATCGGTCAAGGCCAAGCACTTAACGAAGTTGCTAGCCGTGACGTTAAAGTTCTTGTTGTAGGTAACCCTGCAAACACTAACGCTTACATCGCAATGAAATCTGCTCCAGATCTTCCAGCGAAAAACTTCACAGCAATGTTACGTCTTGACCACAACCGTGCGTTAACTCAACTTGCTCAAAAAGCGGGTGTTGCAGTTTCTGACATCAAAAACATGACTGTTTGGGGTAACCACTCTCCAACAATGTATGCGGACTACCGTTTTGCAAATGTAAACGGCGAAAGCTTAAAAGACAAAATCAACGATGCTGCTTGGAACAAAGACGTGTTCCTTCCAACTGTTGGTAAACGTGGTGCTGCGATCATCGAAGCACGTGGTCTTTCTTCTGCTGCTTCTGCTGCAAACGCTGCAATCGACCATATGCGTGATTGGGCGCTTGGCACAAACGGCGAATGGGTAACTATGGGTATTCCTTCTGACGGTTCTTACGGTATTCCTGAAGGCGTAATGTTCGGTTTCCCTGTAACTTGTGAAAATGGCGAGTACAAAATCGTTCAAGGTCTTGAAATCGACGAATTCAGCCGTGAGCGTATCAACTTCACTCTAAACGAGCTTGAAGAAGAACGTGCAGCAGTTGCTGACATGGTTAAATAATTTAATTTTTTAAATTAAATTATAAAAAGGCACTCCATTTGGGGTGCTTTTTTATGGCCTGTGAAAAATACCAAGCTTAAGTTTTGAACAAAAAATAACACGTTGAGATGTAGTTGCAACTGACAAAATCAATTAAACAGATAACTATGAAGATGGAAGAAATGTTTTTGGCTTGAGGAGAACGGCAATGTTTGATCAACAACCGACGTTGGAACTATTTTTTGAACAATTGGGGTTGGATGCAACTCCGGAAGGCATCGATCAATTTATCGAAACGCATCAAATCACCATGGATGTTCCACTGCATGAAGCGCCATTTTGGACGAAGTCACAGCGTGACTTCATTATCAGTCATTGGAAAAAAGATGATGACTGGGCCATAGTGGTCGATATTTTAAATGAACAATTGCATACAGAACATAAGCTTTCCGGATCATGCAAAATCTAAATACAATTTGAAACAACAAACCTAGTTTTAACGCTAGGTTTTTTTATCTGCATCATATAAGTTAATTAAATAATAAATGACAGATTAGTTGATAAGGAGGGCGAGATGCTCAATCAAAATAAACCATCCTTAGCTTTATTGTTTTCTCAATTGGGGTTAGCCAGCAGTCCAGCTGCGATCGAGTTATACGTACGTACGCATCAGCTTGCCGCAAGTGAAAATTTACATGATGCGCCGTTTTGGAATAAAGCACAGCGCGACTTTCTAATCAGCCATTTAGTACAAGATGATGATTGGGCCATTTGGATTGATGAGCTGAATCAACAGTTGCATATGGATGCATATAAGCTACAACCAGCATAGATTTCACTTCTCCATAAATAAAAAACACCTCTTCGGAGGTGTTTTTTATTTAGTGCAGTTTACTTTGGCGTAATTCTAAAAACCAAGTTTCTTGGCGATAAGGATTAAATGCAGGATGCTCAAGTAATGTGGTGAGTTTGAATTCTTGAGATTTGCTGTATTTATATAACCAGTGGCGGGTTAACGCAGGTTCTTGTTTTACTGCAGAGGCATAGGCCAAATAGAAGTAGATGTCGCCATGTTCAGCTTTGGACATCGGTTTCATAATCTGCTGGGTAATCAGGGCATAGCGCTGCTCTTTGGTGATTTCAAAAAATACCATATAGGCTTTGGCTAAATGCACAGACAAATTGATGTATAGCTCAATCGGCATTTCTTCAAATTCAATCCGGCTTTGCTCAAGCAGAACAATGGCTTCTTGTAGAAAATACACTTGTTCTTGATGGTTCTTACTGAGGGCAACCAATTGTAGGCGTAAGTCAGCACGCTCAAGGGCAAGATCAGGGCTGTTGCCTTGTAGAAATAATTGATCAGTTTCGCCAATACGCTGAATGATTTGTTGACTGTTTTGACGCATCGGGTACATCCTCATCTATGAATGACTCATATATGAGGATAATTTAAGGGATTTAAAGGATGAATCTCGAATTACCACATCGTGTTGTCATTACGTAGCCAAGCCGTAATGGATAAACGTTGATGTTTGGCTTCGAGTACTTCGTGCAACAGGTCACTTTGGAATAAAGCAATGCGATTCGGTTTAGGTTCTAAAATATGCCAAACATCATTCTTATCTTGTAAGCGCAATTCACCGCCCCAGTCGGCTTGCCAATGTTCATGCAAATAATAAACCGCTGAAATGACACGTCCATTTTTGTCTTGAGGATTATCTTTATGCAGGGCATAAAATTCACCTGCGTTATAACAGGCAAAATGTGCTTCGACTTCGTGAATGTTAGAAAAAAATGCGCGATTAAATTGTTCTGATAAAAGTTCTAAGGCTTGAACGTGTTCTTGAGCGACATCTAATGTGTCGTTAATCCATAAAATATGATCACTTCTAATTTTACTGATGACCCCATTTTGTACGGCTGCATCCCTAAATTTATTTAAATTTGACATACATTCTTCAACAAGTGCATGTATATATTCAGCAGGATAAGCGTCATCAATAATGCTAAACCCGTGTTGATCTAAATCATCGAGGATTTGATCAACCGGCCAAGACTTTGGGAGAAAGGCTGTTTCCATATGCGATCCAAAAAGTAGAGGAAAAAAGGTGACGTATTCTAGAGCAAGAATAGCATCGGAATGAAACTATTTTTCATGCTAAAATGTCCGTTGATATCAGGAATTAAAGAAACATGAATTACCGTCACCATTTCCATGCAGGCAACTTTGCCGACGTGATGAAGCACGTTTTGCTGCTTCAGTTATTAAGTCGACTGAATGCAAAAGATAAACCTTATCGCTATGTAGATACACATGGTGGTGCAGGTAAATATGATCTTTCGACCTCTGAAGCACAGAAATCAGGTGAGTTTTTAAATGGTATTCATCGTTTAGTTAAGCTCGATGATTCGATTAAACGAAATGCGCCTGAAGGTATTCAACAATATTTAAAAGTTGTTGAAAAAATGCGTGAAAACTTTGGTAAAGGCGCTTATCCAGGTTCTCCATGGTTTGCACTTGAAGGCATGCGTGAAACTGATAAGGCAACGATTTTTGAAATGCAGCGCGATGTATTTCAGCAATTGCGCCACAATATTTTTGATAAACGTGCAGGCTTGCATGAACGTGATGCTTACGAAGGTTTATTGGGCGTAATTCCACCAAAAGAAAAACGTGGTTTAGTCATGATTGACCCGCCTTACGAATTAGAACGTAAAGATTTTCCACAGCTTGTAGAATTGTTGGTGGCTGCTTATAAAAAATGGCCGACAGGCGTTTTTGCGGTATGGTATCCAATTAAAGACCGCGCGATGATTGAACGTTTTGAAAAGAAAATGTACAAAACCGGCATTCGTCGTCAGTTGGTTTGCGAAATTTGTGTATGGCCAGATGACACTCCAGTCGGTCTAAATGGTTGTGGTTTATTGGTGATTAACCCACCTTGGAAATTCTCTGAAGATGCGGACGAAGCATTACAATGGTTGTTCCCACATCTTCGTATGAATGAAAATGGTGGTCATGCAGCCGTACGTTGGTTGGTTGGCGAATAATTTTAAACTTGAAAAAGAAAGGTCACAGTTAGGATCGAACAATGACAAATACAAATAAACCTGAGCGGGAAATTTCTTCAAAGGATGAAAATGCATTTGATGGCATTACATTTGAAGTTGAAGAAGAGGAGCATACCCATGAAGGGCATAAAGTGAAACGTCGTGGGATCTATCTGTGGCCAAACTTGATTACAACTGCAGCGTTGTTATCCGGCTTTTATTCTATTGTTGCCAGTATGAATGGTGAGTTTCAACAAGCCATTTATGCCATTTTCCTTGCAGCATTATTTGATGGTTTGGATGGGCGTGTCGCACGTGCTATCGGCGCACAAAGTCCTTTTGGTGAACAGTTTGACTCGTTGTCGGACTTGCTAGCATTTGGTGTTGCACCTGCCATTTTAATGTATAGCTGGAGTCTAAATGACTTAGGCCGTATTGGCCTGGCAGCATGTTTTGTTTACACCGCATGTGCAGCCTTCCGTTTGGCACGTTTTAACGTACAAATTGGGGTTGTCGATAAACGTTATTTTATTGGTGTTGCAAGTCCACTCGCAGCCGTTATGATTATTTCATTGGTATGGGTAGGTATGGATATCCCTGCGGTCTTCGACTTACGCGAAACAGGTATTCAGATTTTTAATGCGGTAGTGATTATTGCAGTGGGTCTATTGATGATCTCAAATGTAAAATACTATTCATTTAAAACTGTGGATCGTCGCCGTGTTCCATTTGCGGTGTTGCCAATCATAGTCTTCATTTTAGCTGCTGTAACGTATAATATTCCAATGGGTATTTTAATTATTTCAGTAATTTATGCATTGTCTGGATTTGTCACAACCTTAATGGCAAAAAAGGCTGAAGCATGAGTTAAAACATGAAATAAAAATGAAAAGGAGCTTGATATGCAGATATTTCAAGATTTCTTGGATCAATCAAGGCGATTGAATCAAGCTCCAGATTTACAACATAAAAAAATAAATCTACATGCGCCGAATACGCCATATCCTTCAGTCCATTATGGACTTTGTCTACCGAATCTTCCTGCGCCATTACATTATCTTAACTTTATGAGTTGGCTCGGGCAGCCTCAGATTCCTGCTTTTCAAAATCCTGCGTCCATTCAACAAGACGAACTCAATACAGCCACAGTAATGACCAGTGTGAGCGGTCATATGGTTGGTCAATTACAATCATATTCCATCAAAGACGACTGTAGTCTGAGTGATACCGTCTTTAAATTTAGAGATAAAGAGCAGATTGGTTGGAATGGAGCGGTATTTCAAATCCATCGAGAAGATACTGAACTCAGTTTAGATTTGTCCGTGCAAACTACCGATATTTCTTCGTGTTTAATTAAGTTGAGATTAGGTCTTGCTGAATATTGGTCGGTGATGTGCCAATGTGAAGGGCAAATCAAATTTCAGGGCCAGATGTATGATGTAAATCAGTTGGCGGTTTTGTCTTATGCACAAATACGCAAGTTCCTATATTTACCTTTAGCGTTTTATACCCATCAGGTGATTAACCTTAGTCGACAACGTCAAATTATCTTTATGCAAACGCGAGACCGTTATAACAATATTTTGAGTTCGCGTTTATATCTAAGAGATTTAAATCAGCAGCAAGTGTTCATGGCGGATCAAGGCGTGTTCTTTAAAGTCATGCGCGTTTATCCTGTGGTTAAAACCCCAAATTTGCAAAAAATGTATTTGCCACGTGAATTTGAATGGATTTACCAAAATGACAAAATGAAAATACATGTACAAGCGCAGAGTCGTGGAGATTTTAAATTTGGACTAGGGGCGGGCTATGCAGGAAGCTTTAACTATCGAATCAAAATCAACGACGAAATCGAGTGTGGGGAAGGTGGTTACTGTGAATATGTTGATTGTCGAGCTTTAAAATGGCAAGAAAAGAATGAAAAAGATAAATTAACGGACAAATATGGAAATATTGTCCCTTTTATGCTCAAAAAATAGTAAAAAAACTCAATTTAGTAGAATAAATAAACGAACGTAATGAAAAACTAAAAATAAATGGAAAAGGGTGTTGCGTTGGGTGTGAAATGCTGTAGAATGCACATCCATCGGCGGTGATGAAGATTAAAACTTCTGATAAAACAATGACTTGGTTGAATTGATTAAGTTGGGTTTTAGAAAAAAAGTTTAAAAATAATTTGAATTACCGGTTGACTCTTTAGAAATAAAGAGTAATATAGCCGACCTAGCTTGCTGGTGACGAACCAACAAGAAGATCATTAAGAGATTATGAAGAACAACTTGTGTGGATTTTTACTGATTGATTGATCGAAATTATTTTCATTGATTGATGGTAGAAATTACTCGAAGTTTATTTGAGCAAATTTTTGTCAGTAATTGATGAGCCAAGATTGGTACACTATATGTACTATTGATTTTAAACTGAAGAGTTTGATCATGGCTCAGATTGAACGCTG
>NZ_VOYQ01000013.1:0-87441 GCF_013420195.1 Acinetobacter sp. YH01024 | reverse complement strand
GCCTATTTAAGTGATGTGCTGAAAAGGTTGCCGACACATAAAGTGACTCAGATTGAAGAATTGCTACCACACCGCTGGAAACCTAAATCGAATTAAAAAATAGGCATGGGGTTCAGCGGACGCTTACAGTAAGCAACAAAGGATTTTTCAAAATAAAAGCCTTAGAACAATCAATGTTCTAAGGCTTTGGGGTAAATCAATTCAGACTGAGTATGCTCTGGATTGTTAAGCACTACGTTTAATTTGTGATGCATGAAGTTCATTCGTAACCTGTTGAATCAAAGCAATGGTCTTATCCCAACCTAAGCATCCATCTGTTATAGATTGACCATAAGTCATGTCACAACTAATTTTTTGATTACCATCCACTAAATGACTTTCCAACATCACGCCACGCACTTGGGTATGCTCACGCTCCGCTACAATAGTGCGTAATACTTCAGGTTGCTTCATTGGGTCTTTATGGCTATTACCATGACTACAATCGATCACTAAAGCCGGTAAATCGCCTTTTACTTTACTACGAATTTTGTCTATTTCAGCCAAACTATAATTTGGACCTGTATTGGAGCCACGTAAAATCAAATGTGCTTGTGGGTTGCCAACAGATTCTAAAATACACGGTAAGCCGGCTTGACTCATACCTAAGAACTGGTGTGGATGGGACGCAGATTGAATGGCATCTAGAGCAATTTGGATTGAGCCATCTGTTCCGTTTTTGAAACCAATACTGTATGGCATATGACTCGAGATTTCACGATGAATTTGTGATTCGCTGGTACGCGCACCGATTGCACCCCAAGCCAAAAGGTCATCAAAATAACCCGTCGCCATTGGGCTTAAAATTTCAGAGGCAATTGGCAAACCCATTTCAATAATTTGTAAGTACAGCTCACGTGATTTTTCTAAGCCCAACTGCATATTAGATGAACCATCTAAACTTGGGTCATACATATAGCCTTTCCAGCCCACTGTAGTACGTGGTTTCTCAATGTATGCGCGCATCACAAGAAAAATTTGATCTGAAACCTGTGCCTGTAATTGTTTTAATTTTTCAGCATATTCCAACGCAGCAATTGGATCATGGATTGAACATGGGCCGCTAATAATCATTAGACGCGGGTCTTGACCCGTCAAAATATTTTGAATCGTTGCACGATGTGCAGCAATTTGCTCTGCAGCATGAACTGATAAAGGTAATTGTTGTTTCAATTGATGTGGCAAGCTCAAAAGTGTTTCTTTTGGCTGTGTAGATTTCTG
This sequence comes from Acinetobacter sp. YH01024, assembly GCF_013420195.1. Classification (NCBI taxonomy): domain Bacteria; kingdom Pseudomonadati; phylum Pseudomonadota; class Gammaproteobacteria; order Moraxellales; family Moraxellaceae; genus Acinetobacter; species Acinetobacter sp. YH01024. Next base: position 86,181 of record NZ_VOYQ01000013.1, on the reverse strand, counting down.
AATTTCTGAATTTTGAGTTTGTTGTAAAGCTGTATTTAGCGCATTCATTGGTTCTATTCCTTTGGACTGTATACATTAACAGTCCGATCTTTTATCTGAGCGTTATGGGACTTTGGGACTTCAAGGCTTTAGACATAGACTGACTAAAGTAAAACCAATAACCGTTGCTAAAATATGAATTATTTACAGTAAACATGAGATTTCTCCAAAAATATTATAAAAATCAAGACATAAAAAAACCTGATCAGGGTTGCCGATCAGGTATAAACTTGGTGGGCAACCTTTTTCATGCCCGAACGCGTTCAGGCAATTATCTAAACTGCCAGAAGTAATAATATGCGTTTGAGATTAAAGGTTGCTTTAACATCTTGATTTCATCAAAAAGTATCTGTCTGAAAATTAAAATACGCTGTATTCATCGGTTTGACAATAGTTTTTTGCTATTTTGTTGTATTAAATAACTCTGCTGTAAATAATTGCGACCTATTTTTAAAATTTGATGTATTGATTAATAAATAAACATTTATTAGACTGCACAACATTAGGCTGTCTTAAGATTTTTTCCATTTATTTTTAATTCGAGTATTTGCCAATGAAGTAAGCCCTGTTTTTTTCATCATCAAATCCATTTTTTGATGTGCAAACACATGGCTAATGACTTCGACTGCATTTTCTCAAATATTGTCTTTTTTATAGAATAAAATTAGTTATTTGTATTGCGCATCTTTGCTATCGCAAGGTGCATCTATGACTCAAACAGCTTGTACAATTTCCAAACTAAGCTTGGAATTTCCTTCTAAAACACTTTTTAAAAACCTGAAATTTAACCTCAATCAACAACAGCTTTCGGCATGTATTGGTCGCAATGGTTTAGGAAAGTCCTGCCTCCTTAAAATCTTACATGAGCAAAATCTGAAAGATCTCCCCTATGAAGGTGAAATTTTATGGAATGTACCACATGCTTATTTATCACAATTTTCTCGACTAGAAGCTGACACGATTGCTTCTGCACTCGGTGTGGAAGATTTATATAACGCATTTCAACGTATCGAAATAGGCAATGCCAGTTTTGAAGACTTTGAGCTGACTGAAAACCAATGGCACCGTCCTGCACTATGGCAGCAACAACTTAAGCAGGCTTCACTTCCAACAGATTTAAATTTCCCAGTCGCTCAGCTGAGTGAAGGTCAAAAAACCAAATTGGCTTTGTGTGCATTATTTTTAAAAACTGACCATTATTTACTTTTGGATGAGCCAAGTAACCATTTAGATGCATCCTCACATTTCTGGCTCATTGATCGCTTAAAAAACCATCCTGCGGGTGCATTCGTCGTCAGTCATGATCGAGGATTGCTGCAACATGTAGAGCATATCTATGCTTTAAATGAGTTTGGACTCAGTCATGTTACTGGAAACTATGAAGACTACGCTCAACAAAATGATCTGCAAAATAAAGCCTTACAGCGTAATGCTTTACAGCAGCAGCGTGAGTTAAAACAACTCAAATTACAACAACACGAAACACAGATGAAAGCGCAAAAACGAGAACAACAAGGGCGTGTCCTACGCAAGTCAAGCACCCAAGCCAAAGTGTTACTCGATTTAAAAAAGGAACAAGCCGGTCAAAGCCTCGCTTCAGTTCAAACGCAACAGCAGAAGCAATTGGAAGAAAAGAGATCTCAACTGATTCAGTCACAGCAACAACTTGAGCATGTCAAAGAGCAACAATTCGTTTTTCAACATCACGCTGAAAAAACAGGAGAAATCTTAAGAGTTAAACATTTTCATCGCAAAACATCTCAGCACCAGCCTTTCGACTTGGCCTTACAGGCAGGTGAAAAAATTCATTTAAAAGGAAAAAATGGTATTGGTAAATCTACATTTCTAAAGTATTTGAGTCAGACCACATCACAGTCTAGCCATGAAACGTTTTTGTCTGTGCATACCCTGTATTTAGATCAAAACTTGAGTAATTTATCACCTAAACTGAGTGTTTTGGACAATTTGGCAAAGTTTAATCCTGAGGTTTCGTCAACGGAATGGCGTAATCAACTCGGTCAACTTAGAATCCGTGGTCAAAAAGCGGAACTGCCATTTCACTGTTTAAGTGGTGGTGAGCGTTTAAAAGTGACCTTGTTGGGCTTAAATTATTTAACACCGAATATTGAGCTTTTATTGTTAGATGAACCTGAAAATCACTTAGATATAGAATCTAGAGCGTTATTGGCTCAAGCCATTCAGCATTATACAGGTGCAGTGATCCTCGTTTCACATGATGCATATTTTGTAGAATCTTGTGGCATTCAGAATAGCGTGCAATTAGTTGAATAACTCTCGCTCGCTAGATATATCTAAAAAAGCCAAAGTAGATGAACGCTACTTTGGCGAATTTAATGCTTTAGAAATCATCCATTGGAAGCATTAAGGGCAATATTGCTAAACAATACTGTATTTTAACACCCAATTTTCTTCATGATTTTTTGTTTAAGGCGCTGCTGAAGTGAAGATGAACATTCCTTAAACTCGGCACGCCAGTCATTCGGCACTGAGCATTTCGCGAGGCGAACCCAAACGCTGGCAAACTGTTTGATGAAACTGGCTTCATTATAGTGAATACCATATTCCTCACAGAGTGCTTTAATTTTAGGTGCGGCTTCTGCATAGCGGTTTGCAGGCATATCAGGGAATAAATGGTGTTCAATTTGGTGACTCAAATTACCACTGAGTATATGCAACCATTGTGTTCCACTAAAATTACTTGAGCCACGAATTTGACGGAGATACCACTCTGCTCGAGTTTCATTTTCAGTATTATCCATCTCAAAGTTTTCCGCATCTTCTGTAAAATGGCCATTAAAGATGACAGCGGAAGCCCATAAACTACGAATCACGTTGGCTACCGCATTTCCTGCAAATACAGGAATCGCATTGGGACCTGCAATAAGCGGGAAAAACACATAATCTTTAATCACTTGGCGCTTAATTTTCTGACGTACATCGGCTGCTTCATGCCATACATCTTTCCAAGTTTTGGTTTTATACGCAATAACATCTTCTAAATGTAAACGTTGAATGCCGACATACCACTCAAAGAAAACCATGAGTTGGGCAGCCAGTGGAATATTGAAAAGAAAACGTGGCTCCCACTTTTGCGATTCACTCACACGAATTAAGCCATAGCCGACATCATGGTCCATACCGACAATATTGGTATAGGTGTGATGCACATAGTTATGGGTATATTTCCAGTCTTGGCCCGTGGCAATGGTATCCCAATCATAATTAGCACCATTTAAACTCGGGTCATTTAACCAATCAAACTGACCATGCATCACATTATGACCGAGTTCCATGTTCTCTACGATTTTAGAAATACCTAATAAACCCGTACCCATTAACCAAACTGGGGGAATCCAACCTGCAAACATCAACATGCCACGAGAAGCAATCTCGCTATAACGGACAAAATTGCGAATTTTATAAATATACGCTGCATCTTTTTCACCTACACTCTGCATGATTTCACGGCGAATTTGCTCAACTTTTTCGCCAAATTCAGCAGTTTGTTCTGGAGATAAATAACGTGACTTACTATTCGGACGAATATATATCGATTGATTCATGTTGATGCCCCTGATTTGTTTTTATGCGGCTTGGGTTAGAGTTGAATACGTACAGGTGAAATTGCCTGAGAGACACATAATTTGATTTGTGTGTTATTCGCATGATCAATTGCGCCAGTGAGTAAGTTTTTCACTGAACCCTGCAATTTCGTACACGAACAAGTATTACAAATACCCATCCGACAACCATGCGCAGGTTTTAAACCGGCTTTTTCAGCACTTTCAAGTAAGTTACCTTCTGCTAAAAAATCTTGTTGGGCTAAACTAAAAGTGACAGGTTGAGCAGGCACTGAATCATCAGCAATCATTTGAAAGTATTCAGTATTTAAATACTCTGAAAGCTTGAACTCACGATACAGTTGCTCAATGCTTTGCATCATTGGCGCTGCACCACAGGCATAGCAATCTCGCTGCTTAAAATCAGGGACCATGTGATTTAGCACCTCTGGTGAGATATGCAATTTGGTTTTCAGCGTATTAATCGTATGTAAATGCGCACGGTTAGATTGCTTCGCTAGTTGAATCAATTCATCCAAGTAAGCATCATCTCGATTGAAGTAAATCAGGTCAACCGGACGTCCAAGCTGAATTGCTTGTTTAAACAAAGTCATGATTGAGGTAATGCCACTACCTGAAGCAAGCAGTAAAATTGGTCGATCCGAATTTAGCTTTAGGCCAAACTCACCTTGCGGTTGCGATAATTCAACAACATCACCTGTTTTTAATTGCGTCAGGCAGTTGGACACTTTGCCTTGTTGTTTGACGGCAATCACCACATGACCTGATGTATTGATTTCGACGATGCTATAGCTACGTTGATGACGTACACCATCTTTGACAACTGTCACCAGAACACATTGGCCTGGTCGATAATTTTCTGCTTTAAAGTTGTGATTCGCTAAAAAACTCAGTTCATAAAACCCGATCCCCACACAACGTGATTTGACCAATTGTGCTTTTATACGTTTGTAGGCCCAAATTGCATCAAATTTTTCTGCAATAAAATCAATAAAATCTTCCCGAATCCACTCAGGCTTATAACTTGTAGTTGTCATTTTTTGCCTCGGATAATGCATTAATATACATTTGTTTTTAAATTATGCTTACCTTAAGTTTAGTGCTAATTTCCCACCATGTGAATTCGGGACAAAATCTATCATTTGGCATTTTTTATCATTTTATGTCTAACAATCTGTCACTTTTTGCAAATCCTAATTTGAAGTTTTGATTTGTTATAACGACACAAATAAAAAAACTAGGCCAAAGCCTAGTTTTTAAAACAGTGAAAATAAACGTATTAATATTTAAATGATTAGTCGTTTAATCAATAATATTTAAATCAATGTTTAATCTTCAAAATGTACAACAGAGCGAATTGATTTACCTTCATGCATTAAATCAAAGGCTTCATTGATTTTATCCAGCCCCATGGTATGGGTCACGAATGGTTCAAGTTTGATCTCGCCTGACATGGCTTCTTCTACCATACCCGGTAATTGTGAACGACCTTTAACACCACCGAAAGCAGTGCCTTTCCAAGTACGACCTGTAACCAATTGGAATGGACGGGTTGAAATTTCTTGACCTGCACCTGCCACACCAATAATCACAGATTGCCCCCAACCACGGTGAGCACATTCCAAAGCAGAGCGCATCACATTGGTATTGCCAATACATTCAAATGAATGGTCGACGCCCCAACCCGTCATTTCTACAATCACTTCTTGAACTGGACGATCATAATCTTTTGGATTAACAAAATCTGTAGCGCCAAATTCTTCAGCCAGTTTGAATTTGTCAGGATTGGTATCTACGGCAATGATACGACCTGCTTTGGCTTTTTTAGCACCTTGTACCACAGCCAAACCAATACCACCTAAACCAAAGACTGCAACTGAGTCACCTTCCTGAACTTTAGCGGTATTTTTAACTGCACCAAGGCCTGTTGTTACGCCGCAACCCAACAAACATACATGTTCGTGGTTCGCTTCAGGGTTAATTTTTGCCAAAGACACTTCTGCAACCACAGTATATTCAGAGAATGTTGAACAGCCCATATAGTGATAAATCGGCTGACCATTATAAGAAAAACGTGTTGTGCCATCCGGCATTAAACCTTTCCCTTGTGTCGCTCGTACAGATACACAAAGATTTGTTTTACCCGATTTACAGAATAAACATTCACCACATTCTGCGGTATAAAGCGGAATAACATGATCACCCGGTTGCACTGAAGTCACACCTTCACCGACTTCAACCACAACACCTGCACCTTCATGCCCTAAAATTGCTGGAAATACGCCTTCAGGATCATCACCCGACAATGTAAATGCATCTGTATGACACACACCTGTATGGCTAATTTTGACTAAAACCTCACCAGCTTTAGGTGGTGCCACATCAATTTCAACAATTTCTAAAGGCTGACCCGGTCCAAAAGCAACGGCTGCACGTGATTTCATGTCTAAAAACATCCTGTATGGCTTATAGTAACAGATGAGCTACAGTAACCTCTTTTTAAGCCTAGATACAACCTTAAAACATGATGTTATGATGAATTTTTCAAGGAATGATTAATGTTATTCGAATGATACAATTACGTGAAATAAGTTGTACTGTCGGTTTAACTGTTTCGATCAGCCTATTAACTGGATGCAGCTTACCTAGCAATCAGTCAAAAAAAGATGTCCCTATACAATCGCATGCAGACAAATGGATTACATCAGCTACAGACTTAGAAAAATTACAACAAAAACAAACGGCTTATTTAGCCTTAGATGATGCCTTCTTAAGCATTGCTTCTCGCCTACATTTGATTCGAAATGCAAAATACACCATCGATTTGCAATATTATATTTGGGAAAATGATGCTATTGGGCATCTGATGTTTCAAGAGTTACTGCATGCCGCTGACCGAGGGGTAAAAGTAAGGCTATTAATTGATGATCAAAACGGGACGAAACTCGATCCGACCTTACAATCCCTTTCAGCCCATCCCAACATTTCTATCAAACTATTTAATCCATATAAATTCAGAAAATTACGTGCCATTGATTATGCATTTCGCTTAAAGCACATTAACCATCGTATGCATAATAAATTAATTATTGCCGATGGTTTTATGGGCGTAACTGGTGGTCGTAACATCAGTAATGAATATTTTGATGCCAGTGAAAGTTTTCAATTTACAGATTTGGACATCCTTTTCTATGGGGAAGCCATTCAACAAGCCAATCAGGTGTTTTTGAACTTTTGGAATGATGATTTAAGTTATTCTGTCCAGCAATGGATTGGTGCAGGTACAAAAGAAGAATTAAATCAATTAAGACAACAATACCAAGAAAATTCAGCAACGTTGACTAAAGATCAGCAGCGCATTAACTATGCACAGCAACAACTGGCGGCGCAGCTTAAACTTAGACCTGTGAATTGGGCCGAAGCACATTTTATTGCGGATAGTCCAAATAAAATACGTGGTGAAGCTAAAGAGCAAGAATTAATTTATAACCAATTTTCGACCTTGATGGGACAGCCCAAAGAACGCATGGAATTGGTTTCAGCTTATTTTGTTCCTACGCAACAAGGGACTGACTTCCTGGCTGGCCTTGCACGTAAAAATGTAGAAGTCCGCGTCTTAACCAACTCATTTTTAGCCAATGACGTCGCTGTCGTTCATGCGTTTTATCAGAAATATCGCAAAGACTTACTCGAAAATGGCGTGAAATTATATGAATTTAAACCTTATATAGAGCGTTCAAAACGAACGTGGTATGAGGTCATGACCGGAAATATTATTCCTGCGAAAGGTAAAAATGCCTCTAGTTTGCATGCAAAATTTTTCGATATTGACGGTATGGTGTTTATTGGATCGTTTAACTTTGATCCACGTTCCGCAAATTTAAATTCGGAAGTTGGTCTAGTCGTTAAATCTGATCGATTACAAAACGATATTTCTGCCGCATTAAACCAGTATTTACCGCAAATTGCATATGAATTAAAACTAGATAAAAATGGCGAAATCATTTGGTTAGAGCATCAAAAAAATGGAACAATTAAAACTTATACCCATGAACCCGAAACAACTCGATTCCAAAGATTTAGCATAAAAGCAGTGTCATATCTCCCGATTGAATGGATGATGTAATGACAATGTACTGCTAAATGATTAAATTTTCCTCATCGAGGCTATTTATTGAAATAATCTGAAAAGTTCGATCAAGTCGAAGATGTTCTTGGTCAGTCTCGTTTATATGAGTGCTGGCTTTTGAAAATAACCAAACCATTGATTTCGCCAAGACATTCCACTTGGCCATAATTGGCTGCTTTAAGCGCTGCTAAATGTTCCTCAACTGACATATACAACTCATGATTTTGCTGAGCATGTGGTGCATATAGATGATCACACACAAAATACACGCCTTGTGTATTTAACAACGTTTTTACAGTCCGATGAAACTCTGCTGCATACGCCTTATGCCTCAATTTATGCAAAGCCTGATGAATAATAATCACATCAAAGGTGCTTTTCTCATTGAAATGAAGAGGTTCTTCCCAATTAGATTGTTTGAAATCCCCTGTTATAAAATTACATTTTAAGCGTTGCGCTGCACTTAGTTTTCCTTTTGCCAAGTCATGCATAGCTTGGGAAAAATCAAATGCTGTGTAATCTATATTTGGACAATGATTGATTAAAAAATCAGCCAAATAGCCTGGGCCTGAACCGAGTTCAAGCACGTGCGCATTCGGGTTGAAAGCCAAAATAGAGTCGACATACATTTGAAAGATGTCATAACGCCACGGACGTTTAAGATTGACTTCAGTCAGCAGCCCATTGTTTAGCTTCGATTGGATCTTTTAAATCTATAGGGCTGGGCACATCTTTTATGTGTATATTATTTTCGCAATTCATTTTTCTTAGACTTAATTTAGATAGATTGAATGCTATTTATACATAAAATATCTCAATAAAAGCAAAGGTTTTACTCACACTTGATGATGCTTTAACATCCACCGCTTATTTTGTTTTATCTCCCCCTAAAGTTTTCTAATGCAATTTTTTGATTTAAGCCGCCAATTTAATTTAAGTGATATTTTAACGCCTTTTACGACACTTCCTGAACTTGGTCATCAAGAATGGTTTTTGTCGAAAGTTCGGGTTGAGCACGACTGCTTATCTGACAATGAAATGATTGAAGGCCAAGCTGTGCTTAAATCTAATCACAATATCCAAATTGAGTTGGAATGGTTAATCCAAGATACAGGTCATGAATTACAGCTTTTATTTAAAGGCATTGAAACTGCAGCTAGCGAAGAAACTTTGGTGATCGTGAAAGGCGCGCAAATTGTAGATGATGCAAACAAAAAAGTTTCGTCTCAGACTCTGAGTCTATGGATCGATGGTACTTTACTGCCTATGCTGCCTCATATTCGCAAAGAAATTAAAGCGCGTTTAAACCTTTGGGATTATGTTGAATATGATGGCTAAGGAGTTTGCATTTATCCATTATTGAGATGCTACGTTTTGAGTATTGAATGTTTGCCTGTTTAAATGAGATATATACTTCAAGGTATCTCACAATAACGTAAACTTCCCTAAAGTAAGCCTATATCTTTAAATAAGCTTTGATAGGCTTCGGCTTTTTTTTCCAGTGCTAGTGGATAAGCTCTAGATGATGATGGCATACGGTATAAAGTCAAATCTCTGCCTGCAAATTCGGTATGAACAGCATGCCCAATGTGTGGTTTTTCCGTATTTTCTGGCATAGACAGCATTAAAGTATCAGTCGCTTTGTCTCCTGTCGTCATAATACTATGGCAATTAGGCATCTGCGTAAGAAGCTTCGCAATATCGGTTTGCTGATGGATCTGTAAAAACTTGTCTGACGCATTGCCTTTCAAACGAATCACTTGATAGGCCGTATCAAAAATGCCTATGCCTATTTCATTTAAAAAATCTCGAATGAGCTGTTCTTTAAAAGTCTTGCTCTCTAGATTGAGAAAATGATTTTTATCCTGAAAAAAACATAGGCCAAAGATTTTCCACATGTCATTTTGGAAATTTGGATAATAAAAATCCATTTTCCAGCGTGTTTTGGGTGGCGGAAAACTCCCTAGCATCAATAGTTTCCCATTTGATGGCAAAAATGGTGCTAAAGGATGCGTTTCGATTTGCGGATTCGCGTCGGAAATGTCTTTGCTCATATAAATTTAACTTCGCCCAGTGGTTGAATCATAAAATGTCTATGAAAATTGTTCAGTGATATGTTTCGCTATTTTTTCAGCCCATAACTGATAAATTTCTTTACTCGGGTGAAAGCCATCTTTGGCCATTTGTAAGTTTTTCTCACGACATTCTTGTAAATCGTATTCAATTAACCGCATATTCGCTTGAGTGTTAACATAATTTTTTAACAGCGCATTCATCTTTTGTGAATATTGTCCAAACAACCATGACAATGGAAACGGTAAAGCTGGAAACTCATTCATTGGTGGCACACCTGAAATGATCAATAGCTTTGGATGAAACTTTTCCTCAACAGCTTGATATAAGCGCTGCTGGAGCTTCAACCACTGGTCTGGTTGTTTTAATGCTGTGACATCATTGACACCAACAGAACTGATCACGACATCAAAGTTCTGCTTTGCGACATTATCCAAAGCGTTGATGATTTGCTGGCTGTTATGCCCCGTTGTGGCTTCAAGGCAATAGTGAACTTGATAATCAGGCGATAAAATTTTAAGCAATTGTCCCAATAGCGCATCCGACTGATGCTCGACGCCGACACCTGCTGCCGCTGAGTCACCAAGGATCAATACCGATAATGGCCGATTACCCTGACCAATCATTCCACAGCGCTCTCCCACCGGTTCTGCTAAACGTGGGGTATTTTTTTTCACACGGTAACCTTGGATCAGTAATGCAGGTAACAGCAGCAGTGTTGATACTTTGAGTAGCATAATATTTAGCAATGATTGAGAGCTTGTCGACTGCATTATTTTAATTATTTTAAAAAACAAAGCATTGACTCTATTGTTATTTTTCTACATTTTCTTTTTTTAAAAGCACCATTCTGCGGCATATTGCTAGTTTTTTATATTAATAATGATTATCATTTATCTGATTTCATTCTACCTATTTTATTATTTCAATGAAAAAACTTTCCCTACTTTTTTTGGCTTGTTCTATGAGCTTTGCTGTTTCTTCTGCTTTTGCCCAAACTCAAAACTTACCTGCTTTAACCGATACAACAGAAAAAAAACATTTCCCTTATGCTGCTGCATGTGAAGATGTCAAAGCGCAAAGCCAAATATTATTAAACCTACAACATCAGTTAAATCAAAATCCAAAACAACATGCTCAAATTATTGAAGATTTTTGGAAACGTGTAGAGCTTATGGGTACACCAATCATCGAAAAATATGATGAACAACATAGCCGCATAGTTTTCTTATGGAAAGGTGCGCAGCATAATGTACGCCTTATTGGTGGCCCGAGTAATGACCATGAATGGTTAACACGCCTACCAAATACCGATATTTGGTTTAAAGAATCCATCATTGATCATCGTTATATTGGCAGTTATAGCTTTGCTGTCGACTTACCGAACTTAGAAGGTTATCTGTCAAATTATTGTCCGCATCTGAATCCTAAACTTAAAGAATCAAGAACGCAGCGTCGTGCTGTGATACAAGTACAACGCATTGATCCTTTCAACAAAAACACTTATCTCGCAAGTGATGACACATCAGGCTTGCGAAATGAAAATTTAGTGGCGCTTAAAGATGCCCCGCCTTTTATTGATCCAAAACAATATCCAAATGTTAAACAGCCCCAATTACAAGAGTTTGTTCTAGACAGCAAAATTTTGAATAACTCACGTAAAATCCAAATTTACCAATCTAAAGCCAAGAAAAACCAGAGCTATATCACCGCTATATTTTTTGATGGTCAGCAATATAATGAATTACTGAATGTTCCAAAGGCATTAGACATTTTAGTTGAACTAGGTCAATTGCCATCAATTCAAGCCATTTTTGTTTCTCCACCGAACGATCAGGAACGACCTAAAGAATTAACACCAAATATAAAATTTTCAGCATTTTTTAGTGCTGAATTGATGCCTTGGATTCAAAAAAATGCACCTGCAAAAGTCGATTCGAAAAAAACGGTTTTGCTCGGGTCAAGCCTTGGTGGTTTAAGTTCAGCTTATTTAGCCTTAAAAAATCCAAATCAAATTAGTCATGTCGTACCGTTATCTGGATCATTTTGGTGGCAAAATGCGGCGACAGACCTCCCCAATGGCATGAGTAAAATCATTCGTGATAAAACCTCACAACCTAAACAGCATTGGTTTATTACTGCCAATATTTATGAAAGCTCACGCAATAATAATGAACTGAGTATTTTAGAGACTTCGCCTATTGTTGCAGCCGACTTAAAAAATAAAGGTCATGATGTGCATTACAAATCGTATATAGGCGGACATTCCTACGCGGTATGGCAAGTTGCCTTGCAAGATGCACTCAAACATTTTTTTGCGCAAAAGTAGTTTATAAACGTTTAGATCATAAAAAAGCCCTCAATTGAGGGCTTTTTTTGAAGATGGTACTGATTTAATTCCAGCGGTTTATGCGTTTAAAGGTTCCAAAATCATTGAAACGTACACCAACCTCACGCATGACTTGGTGTGCAGTTTTTGCGGTTAGATGACGAATATAAAACGGCTCTTTGACCACAAAATGGTGGATGGCATGGGTCGAACCAAAGTTAAAGCAAAATAATTGCATTGGGAACAACCACCACGGATTTAACACCTGAGTTTGTTTAATGACATCGCGTGGGTCAATATCACCATAATAATGCATATTTGAGCTGATAAATTGCAAGCAGAAAGAGCGTATAAAGTTCGGAATAATCCAAACCACAGCTAGAAAATTAATCGTTGGAATTAATTTCACTAAATTGACTGACCAACTAATACTTTGCCCTAACATCGGAGCAATTCCATTCACCACATGATAAATGACAAATACATACCAAATGCCGTAATAAACAAAACTTAAAGGAAAAAAACCAGTCAGCTGAGAGAAGAATGCAGTTTTACGTTCTTTTTCAGGCTGTTTTTCAATGAATGTCCTAATCATCTTGAACATTTGAAATGGGCGCAAATAAACCGTCATCAATTGATCGCTAATGACCAATATACGACGTAAACCCCACGGCATGCCATTACTAATGCCCCGTTCTTCCAAATCGTATTCTGAACCTGAATATTTATGGTGGTTGAGATGCAAACGACGACGTGCCCAAGGACTAATGGTATTGGGACGTGCTAACCACACCAAAGCCAACATGAGATGGTGAGCCCACGGCGTCTTTTTAAAATACATATAATGAATCAGGTCATGTTCTAATTCATGTGTCAGTGAAGCAAACATCGCCACCAAAATCACACAAGCCCATGCCGGTAAAATGCCAACAGCAAACGCCCAAGCTGAACCCAACATTCCCAGTAGCGCAAAAATAAGGATGGCTGCGCCTATAAAGTTTTGATGTTTTAAAATGGGATATTGCTGACGTAAGTCTTCACCAGCTTTCGTTACGACAGTTCTGACTTTGTTAATTCGCTGTTGATCTGTCATATCGGAAGACATAGACATAGTACAAACCTAAAAATTAATGAACAGTTGTACATTAAAGCAAATTAAAAAAAAGGAAATCGCTATTTTGAGAACAAATCATCGTCTGTTCAAATATTCAACATTTTATTTATTTTCAATATCTTATTTATAAATAATCTGAGTATTTACTCCATTTTTTCTTTGCAAAATCGGCTGCTTTTACTGTCTTTTCATCACAGGTTTGATGTATTCCTTTTTTAACCTACAGAGGATGACGAATATCACTTGAGAATAAAAAAGCCCCAAAATTGGAGCTTTATTATTGAATAAAGGTTTAACCCAATTTATTCACGATCTTCAATGGCAATACTTTCATCGCAAGACCTAAAGGCAACCACGGCCATTGTGGTACATAAGCTTTAACCGGTGCTTTCTCAATAGCTTTTGCTAAAAGATGTGAACCAGTTTTTTCATCGACTTCAAATGGCAGTTTTTTCGCACCTTCATTGATCTCCGTACGAATATAACCAGGGAAAATAGTCGTCACTTTAATTGGGGTATCAATCAGTTCTGCACGAATACCTTCAGCTAGAGCAGCAACACCTGCTTTACTCGCACCATAAGCCGTTAAATGTTTAGGCATGCCGCGCATAGCACTCATCGAAGAAATCACCACCAAATGCCCTGCATTTTGGCTACGGAAAATTTCAACCGCAGCTTCACATTGCGCTAATGCAGAGATAAAGTTAGTTTCAACTGTGGCACGGTTAATTTCAAAATTGCCTTTACCAATACGACGACCTTCACCGACACCTGCGTTGACAATAACACGATCAATACTGCCAAAATCTGCTTTAAAGGCACGGAATACTTCAAACACTTGATCGTAATTTGTGACATCGAGGGTTTTCGCAATCACTTTGATGCCATATTGGCTTTCCAGTTCATTTTTTAGCGTTTCTAGACGCTCTAAACGACGTGCGCAAATGGCCAAGTTGTAGCCTTTTTGTGCAAACTCGCGTGCCATTCCTGCACCAATCCCTGAGCTTGCACCTGTAATTAAAATTGTTTTAGCCATGATAATTCCTTTGTTTATCTTAGATCCAAGTCAATAAATTTGGATCAACTGCTTTTATAAAATGGTGTTCATTTAAACTGAGTAATTGCGGTTCATTTCCAACCAAACGCAGTGTTGTCATACTGGTATTGGCAATGGCCCAATTGAGTGCAAATGTTTTTTCTGGACTCAGCCCTAAAATTTTACCTACGGCAACGGAGATCACTCCACCTGAACTAAACACAACAGCATAGCGTGGTTTGGTTTCAGCCAGTTGAGTGCATAACTTTTCTAGCGCTGTTTCGACTCGACTTTTAAAATGTGGCCAAGATTCATCATATTCATGATGAAATTCTCCACCTGTCCAACGCTCAATGGCGCCTTCAAAAATTTTCGATAAATAAGCACGTGGGTTTTCATGCTTAGATACATCTTCTTTTAATAAATGCGGTTGGTTAAATCGAGGTTCATATTGAGCAAAAACTTGCTGATGATTAAATTCATTCCACGCGTTATCTGTATCAACTTGTGCTTCTGGAAAGCATTCAGCCAATGCAAGATTGGCTGTTTGTTGATGACGTTGCATGGAGCCTGCAACCACATAAGGACTTTCTTTTAAAATACGGTCGAAATACTGTCCCAGCACCTTAGCCTGTAGCTCACCATTGGGAGAAAGCTTGTCATAGCTTTCTGCACCAAAAGAAGCCTGACCGTGCCGAATTAAATATATCGTGGTCATTTCCCTAAAATATCCTTCATTTTTTCAATATATTTTTGTGCCACATCATTGGCTTCAAGTTTTTGCAAACCGATAAGTTTTAAGGCACGAATATGTAAAGCATGGATCACAATCCAAAAATCTTTGAATGCCGGATTATTGGTTTGTTTGTGGTAAAAGCGGTAATAAATTTGCTGTGCGATCACGGCTAAACGGAAAATGCCGAATACTTCATAAAATGTCCAGTTGTCTGTTTGTAGACCAGTTTTTTCTAAGTAATATTCAACGACTTCTTTACGACTAAACATACCTTTCAAGTTAGTCGGCTGGCGTCGAGTCGCTTTAAAAATTGCGTTATCGCCACTTTCAACCCAATACGCTAAAGCTGAACCTAAGTCCATCAGTGGATCGCCAAGCGTTGCCATTTCCCAATCCAATACGCCAATCACTTGGGTAGGATCATTTGGATCTAAAATGACGTTGTCAAAACGCCAATCGTTATGAATTACACAGGTTTTAGAGTCAGCAGGAATATTGTCTTTGAGCCAATTACGGACATATTTAAAAGAAGGAACATTTAAGGTTTTGGCTTTTTCATAGCGTGCGTCCCAACCTTCCACTTGACGACGACAGTAGCCGTCGCCCTTGCCTATTTTTTCTAAAGCTGTGCCTTCATATGGCACTTGATGCAGTTCAATTAACTTGTCGATGACGTTGGTACATAACGCTCGAACTTGGCTTTCATCAAAATTTAATTCTTTGGGTAAGTTTGCACGTGGAATGATGCCTTCTACGCGCTTCATCACGTAGAAATCACAGCCAATAACTGATTCATCCTGACATAGCGCCACCATTTCAGGGAGTACAGGATAAAATTCAGATAATGCTTTCTGTACGTTAAATTCACGTGCCATATCATGTGCAGACTTGGCTTTGGTACCTTTCGGTGGACGACGTAAGATTAAATCAGCATTGTCGTATTTTAAGCGATAAGTCCAATTTGATGCGCCACCTGAATATTGAGTGACTTCAACAGGCCCTTCTATTTCAACGCCATGTTCAATCAACCAATTGCCTACAGCACGTACATCCAGTTCTTCACCCTCACGAACTGAACCGCCTACATCAATCACTGACATGCTTTTCTTCCTAAACTTGAATCTATCATGATGATAAAAATATAATTTTCTATAGTTTTATAGCATGGACAACTCGGGGTTGCCATGCCAAATATGTGACTACAACTTGTTTATTTTTTACGACGGCTGCTGTAACCGCGCTTAGCCAATTCTAATTTAGCAATCATGCCTTTATGTACTTCATCAGGGCCATCAGCTAGACGCAGTGAACGTGCTTGGGCAAAGAAACCTGTGAGCGGTGTATCTCGAGAAACCCCAGCACCACCGTGAATTTGAATCGCCATATCAACGACTTTTTCTAAGACACTTGGCGCAACCACTTTAATTGCCGAAATCTCGGTTAATGCAGCCATATTCCCTAGAGTATCCATTTTATATGCTGCATAGAGGGTCAGTAAACGTGCTTGATCGATCGCAACACGTGCTTCTGCAACACGCTCTAAATTGCCACCGAGTTTTAAAATTTCTTTACCAAAAGCAGTACGGCTCATACCACGGTCAATCATCAGTTCTAGCGATTTTTCAGCTGCACCAATACACCGCATACAGTGATGAATACGGCCTGGGCCTAAGCGACCTTGTGCAATTTCAAAACCTTGACCAGCGCCGCCAATAAAGTTTGCAACAGGAACACGTACATTTGTGAAGCTAATTTCTCCATGTCCATGAGGTGCATCATAATCACCAAAGACTGGAAGCATACGTTCGATTTTCACTCCAGCAGTTTCAACTGGTACTAAAACCATAGAATGCTGATGATGACGGTCTTTGCTTTCATCTGGTGTATGTGCCATAAAAATAATGATTTTGGCATTTGGATCACCTAAACCTGAAGACCACCATTTACGGCCATTCAACACAATTTCGTCGCCTTCAACGACAGCTGTTGCTTCCATATTGGTGGCATCACTTGAAGCAACAGCAGGTTCTGTCATGCAAAACACCGAACGGATTTTGCCGTCTAGTAATGGTGTTAACCACTGCTGCTTTTGTTGTTCCGTACCATAGCGCCAAATCACTTCCATATTGCCGCTGTCTGGTGCATTACAATTGAATACCGTGGGTGCAAGTAAGCTACGGCCTGAAAGTTCTGCGATGTGTGCATATTCTTGTACAGATAAGCCTTGCCCAAGTTCAGGACAAGGTAAGAACATATTCCATAAGCCTGCAGCTTTGGCTTTATCCTTTAAAACCTCTAACTGTGCCGGCCATTGCCATTTGGTCCAATCACCACCTTGGTTCAACTCATGAACTTCTGCCCAAAACTCAGTTTCTACAGGCTCAATTTCATCTTTAATAAATTTTTTTGTTCTTTCAATATAATCTTGTGCACGTGCTGAAAGTTCAAACATGACAATATCCTTTAAATATTATGTTCTTTACGCTTTACAACACCATAACCTGAAATCTAATATGAACAAAATGATTTAATTCAATAGATGAACATGAATAGTATTCATAAAAACACCGTCATTGATATGGGTGTTTTCCACCGTATGGATATCAATTTATATCCACTGTATATCGCAGTTTATGAACAAAAAAGCATTTCAAAAGCAGCACAAATTTTGTGTATTACTCAGTCTGCAGCGAGTCATGCACTTCAACGTTTAAGACAACATTTACAAGATGACTTATTTGTACGTGCTGGAGCAAAAATGCTCCCGACTCCATTTGCTGAACAGATTTATCCCGTAATTAAAAATGCGCTTATTGCGATTCAAAGTATTTCTATCCAAAAACAACAATTTACTCCTTCAATGGTACAGAGCTTAAAAATTGCGGTACATGATGAAATTGAACCGATTATTTTTCCTAAGTTAGTTGAACACTTTCAACAGCAACAGTTTCAGATCCAATTTTCCAGTATTAAATTAGACCGCAAAACCATTGTGGCTGACCTTGCTGCACAGCAAATCGATTTTGCGATTGATCTTGAGCAAAACTTTGGTGAAAAAATAAATTTTCAAACTTTAGTTGAAGACCAATTCGTGGTTTGTAGTCAACATTCCAAGATGGATGAATCTATTTATCTTTCTGCTCCTCACATTGGGGTTTCTTCCCGACGTGCAGGTGTATTAGTTGAAGATATTTATTTAAATCGTAAAAAACACTCTAGAGAGATTTTTTTACGCTGTCAGCATTACTCTACTGCGCTACAAATTTTGGCACAGCAACCCAAGGCAATATTAACGATTCCGCAAAATATTTTGACGCATTTACAGGTTGCTCCCGAACTGAATATTTTTGATGTACCTGTAGACTTGCCGAAAATTAAACTAGGGATGTATTGGCATAATGATTTGGAATTAAATTCGCGGCATGTTTTTTTGCGAAGCCAAATTTCTAAAATTTTTGCTTAGGCTATTTTATGATGATATATCAGCTTGCTTAGGCTATTCACATGGATTTAGATTTAATTCTGCGTGATGAAACTTGCTGTATATTTATAGATCAAATGCTGATTATTTAATGTATTTTTAACTGACCGTCGGTTTATTCGACAGCCATAAATCATGAGTTCTTATAAAATCTAAACTCCTGTTTTTATGCGATATGACTTCGTTCATATCATTATGTATGCTTTCAAATCTCTCCACAAATTGGCTCATGGCTTTAGGTGCAGTACTGTGCCTGATCACAGTCTATGTTCTTTATAAAGTCACCATTTTCTTAAAGGATTTTTTTCAACCTTTTAAGAAAGGAAAATCTTACCTCTGCCGTGTATCCGATATTAGTGATGGCGATACCCTCACCTGCTATCGGATGAATCTAAGACGTTCTAAAACCAAACTTCGCTTTGCTTATGTGGATGCGCCAGAATCGACACAAGCCTACGGTAAAGAGTCAGCCCGCCTGATCAAATCCATGGTTTACAAGAAATTTGTCCGCGTAAAAATCACTGATGTAGACCGTTATGGCCGCTGCGTTGGGGTTATTTATCGCTATCGTAAATGCATGAATGAAGAAATGGTAAAACGTGGTGCTGCGTGGGTGTACGAAGAATACATCCGTGACCAAAAGCATTTGCACTATATGATGAATTTACAAAGCAAAGCACGTAAACAAAAGAAAGGTTTATGGAAAGCCAGTCGTCCAATGCGCCCTAAACAGTATCGTAAATTACATAAATAACAGACCACATTGCAGCATGGCTAAGGAATATTTGATGACTTAGCCATGTCTAATATTTGACCTTTTTTTACTTCGCTATACAATAATGCTGCTCTTTTGGGCATAGAAAATAAATTAGATAATTAAAATTGGAATAATAATGACTGAACTTACTTCAAGCGAATTGAATCCGTTTCAACAAGATCAAAATATTCAGCCTCAAATTCAAAAAGCCGATCATCCACTGTCTCCTGAAGGACGTTTTGGCCGCCTGTCCTATTTAGCGTGGTTATTTATCATTAGTATGATTTATACCTGCCTATTGGGCATCAGCGTCGCGCTGGGTCTTTTTGCATTTTTCAATTCAGCAGAACGTAGTATTGATGCACTTTTTAATTCATTCTTAGGGCTCAGTGCGATCGCTCTGATTGTCGTTTCTATTGTTGCAATGTTTGTCGCAATGATCTGCATTACGATTCGTCGTTTACATGATCTAAATAAAAGCGGTTGGCTCTGTTTAATTTTTCTCATCCCACTGGTCGGAACCATCTTTAGCATTTATGTGATGGCTGCAAAAGGCACTGAAGGTGAAAATAAATATGGCATAAAACGTCCAACGGAACAAACAGAGAAAGTTATTGGGTCATTGTATCTAATCCTGATGATTGTTTATTTATTGGTCATGATCCCATTGATGTTCAATATGCAAAGTATGATGAACAATTTAGAACAAGCGCAATTACAAGAACAAGCGATGATGTCTGAAGGTGAACTTGAATTAACGGATGAACAAATTGCGGCTTATTTAGAGCAAGCTGAATCAGAAGGTGAAGAACTTGCTTATGCAGATGGTGAAAGTGTAGAAATTTCAGAAAATGCAGACAGTTCAGCGGAAGATGCTGCAATTGCAGCTGCAGAAGCTTCTGTAGAATAAACACGTATTGTTTAAGGTATCAATTCAACGATATGCATTGAACGATAAGCTTTAAATGAAATGCTATGCAAGAAAACCTGTGTGCCCGCAGGTTTTTTTATCCCTGTTTTTTATGCTTTGAGTTGTTCACTTGAATTGAAAATAAATTAGGCGTAAAGTTGCCAATAATTTAGTTACCCTAGTTAACTATCATGAATACCTCATTAGGTTTCCGCTCTTCACTTCTGCGCTGTGCGCGTCTGATGAGTGATGAAATCAACACGATTTTATTGCCCTATCAATTGAACTATTCGCTTTGGCAAGTCATGTTTGTCATCCGTAAAAAAACCGCTTGTACATCTATTGAAATGGCGGAATATTTAAACGTATCCAAGCCATCTATCACAAAGCGAGTCAAAATTCTTGCACAGATGGATATTTTGAGTCATGTACAAACTGACGATAAACGTCAAAAGAAAATGATGCTCAGCGAGACTGGACGTGAGTTATTTCAGCAATGTGCAAAAGACATAGATGCCTTTGAGCAGCGCCTGATCGCGCCATTAGCTAGCCAAGATATCCAACATTCCATTCAAATTTTACACCGTCTCATGCAAGAACTTGAACAAAACACTGTAGGTGATGATCATGCAAGATAAAGCACCACTTTGGACTCGAAATTTTATTTTAGTCAGCGCCATTAACTTCCAATTGGTTTTAACCTTTTATCTCTTGGTTGTGGTGATCGTGGGCTATGCGGTGGCTGAATTGGGTGCGACAACTGCTCAAGCCGGTCTAGTTTCAGGCTTGTTCATTGTCGGCACACTGGTCGGGCGTTTATTGGTGGGTAAATTCCTAGAACGCTTTGGACGTAAAACGACACTGATCGTTGGTTTAATTGGCTTTTTAATCTTTTCTGGTTTTTACTTCATTCAGTCTGGCGTCGGCATGTTGCTATTTATACGCTTTATGCATGGCTTTATGATGGGTATGGCATCTACAGTGCTGGGTACCCTAATTGCCCAAATCTTACCAGCGACACGTCGAGGTGAAGGCATTGGCTACTACAGCATGAGTAGTACGTTAGGTACGGCTATTGGGCCATTTCTTGCCATTTGGATGATGTTACACATTGGTTATCACGCGATTTTTATCGTTTCTACGATTATCGCATTGAGCTGCTTATTGGTTGCCTTGCTGATTCAAGTGCCCGATTTACCCAAAATCAATAAATCCCTCGATACTGTTGAAGCTGTCAAAAAACCGAGTTGGATTGCTCAATTTGTAGAACCTAAAGCATTACCGATATCGTTCATCATGCTTTTCGCTTCAATCTGCTATTCAGGCGTATTGTCTTTCATTAACTTCTATGCCAAAGAAATCGATTTGGTTGAAACAGCCTCGTTTTTCTTTTTGATGTATGCCATTGCGATTTTAATTTCTCGCCCATTTACAGGCCCGTTGATGGACCGTAAAGGTGAAAATGTAGTGATCTACCCTGCTTTTGTGATTATGGGCGTGGCATTGGTATTACTCAGCATCACTCAGAGTTCATGGATGCTTTTACTTTGTGCAGGCCTACTTGGACTCGGTTATGGCAATATTCAGTCGGTCTGCCAAACAGTTGCCGTGAAAAGTGCACCGCTTGAACGTATGGGCTTTGCCACTTCGACTTTCTTTATCTTTTTAGATGCCGGTTTAGGCTTTGGACCATACTTTATCGGTAAATTGCTCGACCATATTGGTTACTCACAATTGTATTTGTATAGCGCATTTGCTGCCTTTGCATGTATTGGTGCTTACTACATTTTACATGGTCGTTATACCGTTCGAACGGCTTAAACTATAACTAAACATCAAATCGTCGGCTGAAACGTCGACGATATTCTAAGGGGCTCAGCCCCGTTTTTTTTTGAAATAACCGTCGAAATGAGCTTGGGTCATTATAGCCGACATCTCGCATAATCAGATCTAAAGCATGTCCCGTTTCTTCTAAACGCTTTCGTGCAGCTTCAATCCGTATTGATTGTAAGTATTGATTGGGAGGCATATCCAAAGCCGCTTTAAAATGACGAATCAATGTCCTTGTTGTCACATTAAACTGCGCCGCAAGTTCATCTAAGACTATATTTTCATGATAATGCTGTTCCAACCAATCTTGAACTTTTTGCACCAAACCATCCTGATGCGGTTTAGATATTTTCAATAATGAATAGGACAACTGACTATCACGACGATAATCCAATACAAATGATTTTGCCGTGTGGATTGCCGTTTCAAAACCATAAAAACGTTCTATCAGGTGCAGTCCCAAATCAAACCATGCTAAGCCACCTCCAGCACAGTATATATTTTGATCATGGCTAATGAGCTGATCTGCATTCAGTCTTACCAAAGGATAGCGTTCACGAAACATTTGCTGAAAGCCCCAATGCGTCGTTGCCTGCTTGCCATCTAAAAGCCCTGCTTCTGCCAGAAAAAAATTACCCGTACAATTTCCTGCGATCAGTCCGCTTTGCAATTGCCGAGTTTTTAATAACTCGATTAGCGCTGAATTTTGCGCTAAAACATCTAAGATCGGCGCGCCTATCGTTGGAACAATGATGATATCTGCATCTGTTATTTCAGAAAATGCTAAATCTGCATAAAGCTTGATGCCATTGATACATTGCACAGCTTGACCATGTTGTGAGGCAATTTTAACCTGAAATAGCCGCTGCACATTTTGTTTTTGAATCCGGTTCCAACTGACTCCCGCCATTGCAAATAGATCAACAACTCCAGTAATCGCTGAAGCCAAAGCACCATCAAATGCTAAAATTATAATTTTCTTCATTTAAAGTTCAAATTATCAAAATGTCATTTTTGACCTATTAAGTGTCATTATTGACAATTCTATATCCAAAAATCAACTGCTAGGCTTGATGCATAAAATTCAACCCGATTAGAGATTGAGCAATGGCGCAGTTAATCAATGACAAAGATTTAAATTTTTTGCTATTTGACGTGTTTAAAGCGCAAGACTTAACGTATTACCCACGTTTTGCTGAGCATGATGCTGAAACCTTCAAAAGCATCCTAGAAACTGCACAAGGTATTGCTCAAGACTTTTTTGCCCCCCATAACGCAACAGCCGATCAAAACGAACCTACCTTTGATGGTCAACAGGTTAAAACCATTGCTGAAGTCAAAACGGCATGGAAACAATTTGCAGATGCCGGCCTGCTTTGTGCGCAGCATGATTATGATGCAGGCGGTATGCAACTTCCGACTTTGATCAATATGGCTGCAAATGCCTATTTCATGTCGGCAAATCCTTCGTCAGTGGCTTATTCTTTTCTAACCGCTGCGGCTGCAAATGTGATTCAGGCTTTCGGTACGACCGAACAAAAAGATATGTTTGTACCGTATATGTTCAGTGGTCGCTTTGCAGGAACGATGGCCATGACTGAACCTGATGTGGGTTCATCTTTAGGTGATTTGACCACAAAAGCCATACCGCAAGCCGATGGAACATACCTCATCAAAGGCCAAAAGATGTTTATTTCAGGGGGTGACCAAGACATCACTGAAAATATCGTGCATTTGGTCCTTGCTCGCATCCAAGACGCACCTCAGGGCGTGAAAGGTATATCGCTGTTTATTGTTCCAAAGTTTAAAACCCTGAGTGATGGTTCACTTGCAGGCGCCAATGACGTTCAACTGGCTGGTTTATTGCATAAAATGGGCTACAGAGGTACAACATCGACAGTACTGAGCTTTGGTGAAAAAGATCAATGTACTGGCTATCTGATTGGTGAAGCAGGTGCTGGTCTTAAATATATGTTTAAGATGATGAATGAAGCGCGAGTCGGAGTCGGCTTAGGTGCAGCCATGATTGGATACCGTGGCTATTTAGAATCGCTCGAATATGCAAAGAATCGTCCACAAGGCCGCTTAGTTTCAGATAAAAATCCTGCCGCAAAACCTGTCAATATTATTCAACATACAGATGTTAAACGGATGCTTTTGGCACAAAAATCCTATGTCGAAGGCGCACTTGCATTATGTTTGTTTGCTGCACGATTAATTGATGAACATCAAGCCGCTAACAATGAAGATAGTGCGCTGTTATTAGATTTAATTATCCCTGTTGTCAAATCATTCCCTTCTGCCTATGGACCCAAAGCCAATGATTTAGCCATCCAAGTTTTAGGTGGCGCTGGCTATACCCGTGAATATCCGCTTGAACAATGCTATCGCGACAATCGCTTAAATCCGATCCATGAAGGCACATTTGGTATTCAATCTTTGGATTTGTTGGGTCGTAAGCTTTGGCAGCACAACAGCAAAGGTTTAATGCTGTTATTACAACGTATGCAAAATACGATTGATCAAGCTCAACATCCAAAAACTCAAGCGCTTGCAGCAATTTTTTCAGCGCATTTAAACACGGTGAAGAAAACCACACAAAGTTTGGGACAAGTCCTCGCCCAAGGTCGTGTCGATCAGGCACTGGGAAATTCTGCGTTGTATCTAGACATGATGGGCAAAGTCATCATTTCATGGCTATGGCTTGAAATGGCCAATCAAGCCCTTGTGAAATTTGAACATTCAGATTTAGCTGAAGATCAACAATACTTAGCTGGTAAATTACAAGCCGCGCAATATTTTATCCGCTGGGAACTACCTGAAATAGAGCACCAAGCCAAGTTATTGCTAGAACTTGATGATACTTGTCTCAACATGCAAGAAAGTTGGTTCTAGCCACTCGTTTAGCTCAGTCCTCAATGGGCTAATCTGGACAAGATTTTCACGGATGAAAATCTTGTCCAACCCTATCTATTTCAATAAAACTGCCATAAAAATAGGAACTTAGTTTTCGTTCCTTTTTTATCAAGATAGTGTGCTATACGCCGCAATTATTGGAAGACTTTAAAACGAGCGGCATCATCCATATAGCCTTTTTCTTTCGCTTCACCTTCCACTGAACCAAAAACCAATTGAGCACGAAGTTTCCAATGCGCAGGAATGTCCCATTCAGCATGTACTTGTTCATCCACAATTGGGTTGTAATGCTGTAGTGATGCGCCTAAACCTTCGGTGTGTAACGCAGTCCAAGTCGCAAATTGGGCAATGGCAGTTGAATGTTCTGCCCAAATTGGAAAGTTTTCTGCATAAGAAGGAAACTGTGCTTGTAGAGCACTGACCACATCTAAATCTTCAAAGAACAGAACCGTACCCAATCCTGCTGCAAAACTTGCCATTTTACCCGTCGTCTTCGCAGCACTTTCTTCATCTTTTGCATAAGATTTTAATTTGTCAGCGACTAAGCCCCCAAATTTTTCGCTTTCAGCATTAAATAAAATAACAGCACGAGAAGATTGTGAGTTAAATGAAGACGGGCTTTGTTTAATCGCTGTTTGGATCAAATCAGTTAAATATTCTGTGCTTTGGCTTACATTGTCCCCAATAGCATAAATAGTGCGACGTTTGCGAATCAGGTCAATAAACTGATTTGACATATAAAATGGTCCTTTAAAATAAAATGTGCAGATGAGTCAGAAACATTTGGAATGATAAGTCTCGCGACTTTCCAAATGTTTTGAATGCTTCACTTGCTTGATGGGGCACTATGAAACAGTCACTTGCCGCAGTAAATCTGAAGTTCTGATGTGCATATAAAAAATCCTCCTAAGCGGAGGATTTTTCGACTAAAACTGTGTGCAGTTTAGAATTTTGCTTCTAATACATTCGCTGACACTTGGTTTTTCCAAAGCTCACGTAAAGTCGGTAGATAGAATTTTTCACCTAGCTCGACCAACTCTGCATCAATCAAACCATGAACTTCGTGCATGAATAAATAATCAAGTTCAACGGTTTGTAATTTTGACTGTGCTTTTTTATATTCTTTACGTTTTTGCTGTGCTTTTTTTACCAAGTTATCTGCATAAGCACGGTCTTTATATTGGGCAATAGCATTCAAACGTAGCTCAATTACGCCCCACCCACTGAGTAGTAATTTAAATTTTTCAAAATCTGGCGTTGTCGATTCCCAGCTCATTTCTTCAAGATTTTCATTTTCAGGCAAAACTGGTAGCAAAAGCTCCATAACGCTTGGAAAAATCTTTTTAAAATTCAATATAAATTTAACAGGATGCTCGCCCGGATAGTCTTTAAATTGAACGTTCTTTTGGACATCTGTCAAATAGATGGTGAGCATTGGGGGAAATCCTTAAATAAAATACTGTCTTGCAAATATTTATTCAAACAAATGTCAAATAGCAACGAAAACAGAAAAAGAAAGGCATTTTAACAAGTGTGCCAATGAATTCAAAGCCCAATCCAATGAATTACTCTCTTCCAACATTGGCCTTGCTTCATTTGTTCGTTCCCCTATTTTTAATAAATCGTCTGGTTTCTATACATACATTTCAAGATGAATATGAATCCAAAGAATCTGTATTAGGTAGGATCCAGCTGAAAAATAAAGCAATCATATATCCAATAAAAAGAGAGGCTGAATATGAATCAGCCTCTCTAATTATTTTCCAACACTCTAGATGAATAATCTCAAAACAATTTATTTGGTATTTGGTGAAACCATTTGCTCAGGACGAACCACTTCATCAAATTGCTCTGCAGTGACTAAACCGAGTTCTACCGCAACTTGTTTTAGAGTTTTACCTTCTTTATATGCAGTTTTAGCAACTTTCGCAGCATTTTCATAACCAATCACAGGGTTGAGTGCCGTAACTAACATTAATGAATCATGTAAGAAATGATCGATTTTTTCACGGTTTGGCTCAATTCCGACTGCGCAGTGGTCATTGAAGCTATTACATGCATCGCCAAGGAGTTGAATAGATTGCAATAAGTTAAAGACAATAACAGGCATAAACACGTTTAATTCAAAGTTACCCGATGCCCCCGCAACATTAATGGTTGTGTCATTTCCAAGTACTTGAGCAACCACCATCGTCATGGCTTCACTTTGAGTTGGATTGACCTTACCTGGCATGATGCTTGAGCCTGGTTCATTTTCTGGAATACGTAGCTCACCAAAACCACAGCGTGGGCCACTGGCTAACCAGCGCACATCATTGGCGATTTTATTTAAACTTGCAGCAAGTGTTTTTAAAGCACCCGACGCGAATACAGCTGCATCACGCCCTGCTAGTGCTTCAAATTTATTTGGCGCAGTGACAAATGGCAGACCCGTTTGTTTCGCAAGTTCTGCTGCTGCTTTT
This sequence comes from Acinetobacter sp. YH01024, assembly GCF_013420195.1. Lineage (NCBI taxonomy): Bacteria > Pseudomonadati > Pseudomonadota > Gammaproteobacteria > Moraxellales > Moraxellaceae > Acinetobacter > Acinetobacter sp. YH01024. The sequence goes on along the minus strand of NZ_VOYQ01000013.1, from coordinate 58,767 downwards.
ACAGCATATTCAGGATGTGCATTCAGACCTGTACCGACCGCTGTACCACCTAGTGGTAATTCATACAGTCCTTCTAAAGCTTGATTTAAACGCTTCAAACCATGATCGAGCTGTGAAACATAGCCGCTAAACTCTTGGCCTAATGTTAAAGGCGTTGCATCCTGTAAATGTGTACGGCCAATTTTAACAATATCTTTAAAATCGTTAGATTTAGCTTCTAAGGTATTACGCAGTTTTGTTACTGCTGGAATTAAAAGCTCATTGATTTGTAGACTTGCAGCCACATGAATTGCGGTTGGGAATGAATCGTTGGTCGATTGAGCACGATTGACATGATCATTGGGATGGACAGGTTTTTGTGACCCCAATGGATTGCCTAGTTTTTGATTGGCAATATTGGCAATTACCTCATTACAGTTCATGTTACTTTGCGTACCTGAACCAGTTTGCCAAACTACCAGTGGAAATTGTGCATCCCATTGACCTGAGATCACTTCTTCGGCTGCATTGACGATATAACCAGAAAGTTCCTGAGGGATTTGACCCAATGCTGCGTTAGTAATCGCTGCTGATTTTTTAACGAGCCCCATCGCACGAATCATCGGACGTGGTAAACGTTCACCACCAATTTTAAAGTTTTGCAAACTACGCTGTGTTTGTGCACCCCACATCGCATCGCTAGGTACTTCAACATCGCCCATTGTGTCATGTTCAATACGTGTTTGCATAAATGACCTCATATCCTTATCTATAAACTTGAACGTCTGTGCAGAATCAAACTCTGCTGATAAATACAGTTTAGGTAACTTGCTTAGATTTATAAATAATAACCATTATCAATTATAAGTGGTTTATTTGATAATCTTTATCGTGATTTTATAAAGAAAATCATGCACGACGATTAAATTTACCCAATACAAGACGAGTTAATTCCCTCTTAATGTTTGTTGATAGAAACGCCATTCATCTTCTAGCATTTTCTTTAAATCTTGTTCAGGCTGCCAATCAAAAGTACTTTTCGCTTTCTGTGTACTTGCCCCAAGCTGGTCATATTCATGGCTGGGGTAAAAACTAGATTCGACCGTCTTAATCTCCGCCTGTGTCACTTCTGAAAGCGTATCTAACAGTTGCTGTATCGAAACCAACTCACCTGAAATATTAAAAGCCTCACAGGCGAATTGCTGCTGCGACAACCATTGCAAACATTGCCACACCGCCTTACAGCAGTCGAGTACATGCAAGAAACTCCGTTCCACAGTACCATCTTCAGTTTTAGCTTGTTTGCGAAGTTCAATAAAGTCTCGTTGTAAAGCCCCGACTTGCATCGCAAGCGGCACGATATTTTTTGGCAATGGCGCAACAAACTCACCTAAAACTGCATGTTCGAAAGCACCTGCGACGTTTCCTAAACGCAAAATCGCAATTTTCCACTCATTATCAGTACGTGCCGTATCCCGTATAATTTCTTCCACCATTTGTTGAGATTTCACATAGGGATTTGGATAGGTAAAATTGATTTCTGTGTCTTCTGTTAATTCTGCCGACGACTGTCCATATACCGCTAAACTTGATAAATGGATCAGTGTTCGTACACCTGTTCGCTGCATAGCACGCAGCAAACTCATGATACAACTGACATTATCATTATAATATTCAAGTGGTTTAAGGACGGATTCTTCCAATGACTTAAAGCCTGCCGTATGAATGACAGCATCGACGGTATATTGTTCAAATACTTTATTGAGTGCGGGAGTATTGCGAATATCGAGTTTGACAAAAGGCACATACATGCCTGAAATAAATTCTAGTCGTTCAAGTGTTTGTAAATTTGCATTGGATAAATTATCCACAATAATGACTTCTTGACCTTGAGCCATTAAACTCAAGGCTATATGTGAGCCTATAAAGCCTAAACCACCAGTCACTAAAATCATTGTTTAGATACTCCTTATAGTTATCAAGCTTTTACAACTCTTTGGCATCATCTTGGTGTCGTCACCAACTTATCTACAGATCAAAATTATTAAACCTCGCCTCAGCATTTTTCATGAGCCGAACAATCTGCAAGAGCATTCTAGTTTTATCTTACTGCTTTAGAATTTTGACTGTGTTGCAGTTATGGATATTAACTGTATTTGATTTACGACAAATAACCTCGCTAGCAGTTCCAATTTGAAGACATCACAAGTTTTCGTGGTAATTGAGCGAACAACTTTTAGAAGAAGAAATTTAAAAATAGTCGCACGGCAAAGCATATTTCACAGCAATAAAAAGTATTAGAGGTGATCTACTCGAATGAGCAAATGGAATTGAGCAGTCTGACTATTTTTTGAGGTATAGGATCTGGATGTGAATGCCAGATGAATCATTAGAATTATTCATCTAGCAAGATGTTGGCAATGTAACTATAGCAGCAGCAAACTTTAGAAATCGCAGATATCTAAGGAACTTAATTTAGCGGATATAGCCTTTTTTAATCATGGCTGAGAATAGGAACTCGTAAACTTTTAAGATCAAGCTCACCAAATAAGACCCATATTTTCGCCATAAAGACAGTCCAACAAAATTCAGCAAAACCGCAATGATCAGCGCTCCCGCCATATCCATTGGATAATGCACACCCAAATAGACTCTCGACCACGCCACAAGAAAAGCGAAAGCTAGAAATACATAGCCGACAGCTTTTTGCTTTGAAAAAATATAAGAAAATGCAATCGTACTAAAAAACAGCATGTGATCACTCGGGAATGATCCATTCGGTGAATGTTCTATAATCGTGCGTCCAACGTCCAAGACAAAGGGTCTAGGATAGTAAAAGAAACTTGAAATCACTTGGCTGATAAGAAAAGCGACGATAGTAAACACAGTGGCTTTAACGATTTGTTTTTTGATATCAAAATTGCCTTTAAACCAAGCCAAAAACATCAAAAGAATCACGATATAAAATAGATCATTGGCTATAAATATGGCAAAAGAAATGGTGAAATCTAAAGCATTGTCCGAAGCATTGATTGAATTAAATAAACTTAAGTTAAATTTCTCTATATTCATGAGGTGGTTTAAAAAAATGAAAAGATCATAGCACTCTGTAAAATCAAAAATTGCGTTTTATTCATATAAAGATTTTTCAGTATGTAACCGCACAGTTTATTTATGAAAAACTGACGGCTTGAGGCTGAATCCAAAATAAACCAAAAGTTATATTTGAAGAAAAATTGGCAATGACTTCGCTGCCTAAATAAGCAAAACTTTGCAAATATTCAGATCATTGAGTAAATCATTGTATACTAGCTTTTTCTTCTGAACTCAGAACAAACTGTCGATCTAGACCGTTTATTCATTTAGTGAATTTCGATGAGTACTCTATTACTAATTACCTCCTCACCCACTTCGATATTGGCTTGGCATGCTTTGGGTCTTGCCCAAGCGCTGAAGCAGAAAGGCGAAAACTTTCGGGTTTTTTTCTATCAAGATGCTGTAAATGTGGCGAATGCCCTGCAATGGGTGCCAGATGATCAGCGCAAACTCAGCAGTGAATGGCAAAAACTCGGCATTCGTTTACCTGTTTGCGTAAGTGCAGCTCTCGCACGTGGGATCACAGATCAGGAAAATGCACAGCGTCACAATATTCAGCAACATAATTTAGCTGAACAATTTGAACTTGTGGGCCTAGGCGAACTTGCCGATGCTGTACAAGCTGCTGACCGCTTATTGCAATTCTAAGTGTTTTGATTGCCGCGCATTTGTAGCATTGAAAAGGAAAATTACGTGAAATCTGTACTGGTTGTTTTAACCCATGCAAATCTTGCAAGCTTACAAGTACATGAAAGTCTTTCTGCGACCATGGTGCTTGCAACCTTCGGTTGTGACGTAAAAGTGTTGCTCAAAGATGCTGCGCTAAGCTTACTTCAAGCAGAACAAGAGTTTAGTCAGCTCAAGCATGCGTTTAAACTCGCTTCCAACATGGTTGATAGCTTTGAGTTTTATGATCTCACCCCGATTTATATTGAACAAAAAAATTCACAGCATCCATTTGTGATCAATAGTGAACAAGAACTTGAGTTTGTTCAATTCAATACTGAATTGATTCAACAATTTGATCATGTGTTGTATTGGTAAAAGAGGAATGATGATGTCAAATTCTACGCTGTATTTAGTCCAAGCCAGCTATGCCAATACCCTACAGCACATCCAGCAGTTAGCCAGTTTAATCAATCCTGAAGATGCAATCATCCTGATGGGTGAAGCAGTCTTACATATTGCAGATGAACAAATTCAGCAATTTGGCACATGTTATGTACTTGAAAATGATGCTGAAATTTTAGATAAAACTATGAATTATAGTCATATGAAAGTAATCGACTATGCCGCTTTTGCTGATCTATGCCTTGGATTTAAAAGATGTATTTCACTCAAATAAATTGAGTAAAAGCGATCCATTTCTACAATCTTCTCTTTTGGAATGAATATGAATCTTGAATTAGACCAAGATGGCCATTTGGTGGATTACACTATTTGGAATGAAACTGTTGCCCAAGAACTGGCTAAAAGTTTAGAACTTGAGTTAAGCCCTTGGCATTTTGAAGTTTTAAAAGCTGTGCGACAGTTTTATCAACAGTTTGGTCACTCACCGGCAACTCGCCCACTCATTAAATTTTTAATGAAAACGGTGAGCGCTGATATTAATAATGCGGTGTTACAAGACAAATTTAACACGGGTTTGGTCGCTCGGCATTTAAGTCGTTTAGCGGGAATCCCTAAGCCTGCAAATTGTTTGTAATTTTAAAGCAATCTAAATGCCGCTTAGGCTATTTTGGCTAAATAGATGCAAATCAGCATCTTGAAGAAAGCCATAAAACAGCTTAGGCAGGTTTTAATTGGTTGAGAGCGATGTAATAGGCTTGGGTAAATATCGGTTTGACCTGTTTGGCTTGGATCGGTTCAGCACAACATGAGCACACCAAAACCGGTTTAAATTTTTGCCCACATGCCTGATGCACATATTCAACAGGTGATCCTAAGCCCTGATCCATATATTGATCGGCCCAATGTGTCATAGCTAAAAGGATTGGATACAAGTCTAAGCCTTTTTGCGTCAGTCGATATTCAAAACGTTCCTGACGCTCGACATAAGCAACTTTGGTTAAAATACCCTCTTCAACCAAACGCTTTAATCGGTCGGATAACACATGACGCGTCACACCGAGATTTTGTTGAAAGTCATCAAAACGTCGAATGCCCATAAATGCATTACGGATAATCAACATGGTCCAACGATCCCCTAGCACTGAAAGCGCACGAGCGATTGAACACGGTTGTTGACCAATATCATCCCATTTCATTTTATGAACCATCAAAAATAACGACCAACACCCAATTTAATTCATGCCTGTTGATTTTGCAAAATCCTTTTCAATAATCTTTGATATACAAATCATAAATCAACCTTCATTTCCAATCATTTATTTATCGGCTTGATCTGTGAATGAACTAAAAATGTATTTTGTCTTTATTGTCCTCAATTATTTCTAGCCAAGCACGCGTTGCGGGACTCATGGCAACAGTGGTATTCCAGGCCATACTGAGTTTCCAGTCTAGGTTTGGATTTTCTAATTCAGCCATATGGTATTTTGCCGCATCAAGTTGTTCACAATAAATTTTAGGCAGGAGTGCAATCCCGACATTTGAATCTACCATTTTGGCGATGAAGTCCCACTGGCTACTTTTACACACTACATTGGGCTCAAATCCGACGTAGTTTGCCGCCTGTATAATGATGTCATTGAGTGTGAAGGTATCATCATATAATAAAAAGGATTCTTCTTTTAATTCAATCAGCGATACTGTTTTTCGCTTACGCCACTGTGAGTTTTTTTTGGACAATAGACACAAAGGTGACTCCATCACTGGAATACCACTCAGCACCGGTTTCAAGTGACCCAAAATAATCCCGACGTCGACCTGTTTTTTTAAAATGGCACTTTCTATACCTGTCGCCCCAACCTCAAAAAAGCTCAGTTCAATATTGGGGTATTTTTTATGAAACAGCGCGATTAACTGACTGAACAACACTGATGCCAATGGCGGTAAACCGAGGGTCAATTTACCTTGTTTTAAGGCACGAACTTGGGTAACGGTATCAAGCATCCGTTGTTGTTCATTCAATATCACTAAGGCATGCTGATAAATCTGCTCTCCCATATAGGTGAGCTGTGCTTCCCTTTTTCGACCTGCTTCTCCTTTATGAAATAAAGGCACGCCGATCTCGTCTTCTAACTGACGAATTAATTTACTAATGGTCGGCTGAGTGACAAAAAGCGCTTCTGCTGCATGACTAAAACTCTGTTTTTGTACGATGGTCACAAAGACTTTTAGGCTTTTAATGTCCATTATTATTCCATTTAAGCATAATTAATAATTAATTATTCATAATTATACAGGGTATGCACTTTTAAAATAGCGTCATCTCCTATTCTACTGTCGTCTCATGGATACGTTTCCACAATCTACTTCCAAATTTACCCAGTTTCTTAAAACTTTAGCGCAGCTAAGTTTATTGATATTGATCTGGTGGATTGGCTCTTGCATTCAATCTTGGTTTAACTTGCCGATCTCTGCTGGCGTGATTGGTTTATTGCTCCTTTTAGCCGCATTGTTGAGTGGTTTATTTAAAATGCAGTGGATCAAACAAGGCTCAGATTTTATTTTGGCTGAACTGGTTCTATTCTTTATCCCCTGTGTAGTTGGATTAATTAAATATCAAGATTTATTACTCAGCTCTGGCTGGCAGTTAATTTTAGCCGTGGTACTGGGTACCGTCTGTGTCATGGTGTTTACAGCATTTACGGTTTATTGGGGCTTTAAACTCGAGGCAAAACTTAAAGCGAAACACCAAACTGCGACAGATCATGATGTCAACACAGCAGGAAAAACCTTATGAACGATTTTGGGTTGAACAGCATCTCTGTATTGTTTTTCGTCCTGACCCTTGTCGGTTATATTTTGGCGAAAAAGCTACATCGTAAGTTACCGTATATGGTTCTTTCCCCTGCACTATTCGTCCCGTTTGTGCTGATTATACTCATGCTTTGCTTTCATATTTCATATGACACCTATATGCAAGAAAGCCAATGGATTGTATGGATGCTCGGCCCTGCCACTGTGGCCTTTGCTATTCCCATCTATGAATATCGACAAATTATCCGTCAGCATGCGCTGAGTATTAGTTTGGGCATCGTGATTGGCATGTTAGCAGGAATTATCAGTGCTTTTTATTTGGCACAGTTGTTTCAGTTTGACCAAGAAACGTCTTATAGCTTAATGGCACGTTCCATTTCTACGCCCTTTGCCATGGAACTTACCTCGAATATTGGGGGTTCAGTCGAATTGGTGATTCTATTTACCATGATTACTGGGATTGCCGGCGTGGCTTTAGCTGACCTAGTTTTGGCTGGGCTTAAATTGCATTCACGCTTTGCGCAAGGTGCGGCTCTTGGCAATGCTGCACATGGATTTGGTACAAGTAAGGCGTTATCACGTCATAAAGAAGAAGGTGTTGCAGCCTGCTTGAGCATGGTACTAGCTGGGGTCTTTATGGTATTGCTTGGGCCATCACTTATTCATTTAGTCATTTATCTGTTGGGATAAAATAAAAAGCCCAGTGCAATAGCTGGGCTTTTTTTAAATCAGGAGTTAAGTCATTTCACTGTAAAAACTAAGCAATTACATAATGTAGTGCTATGACAAACGCTAAGAGACTCGACACTTCTGTAATTTCAATCGCTGCACCAATTGTATCTCCCGTTACGCCACCTATACGCTGAATAAATTTCCATCGCAAATACAATAAAGTACAAATAAATGTAAGAATACTGACCACTCCAAGCCAGCTAAAATACAAACATGCACTTAGGCAGAGTATAAAGACCAGGTATGCCGACTTGCGTGGAATAGTTGCTGCTATCGATGAGCCCAAGCCTTTTTCACGAACATACTGAGTTGTTAAAAACAAAAATAAAGGGGCTAAACGACCTAATACTGGAAATACAATTAATGCCAAATACATTTGCTGTTGTAGCAAAACATAAAGCGCCGACCATTTGAGTAAGCAAATCACGACGAGGCTCAACACACCAATCGGCCCACATGCAGGGTCTTTCATGATGTTAAGTGTACGCTCGGCATCACCAAACCCACCGACCCACGCATCTGCCGTATCAGCTAAACCATCTAGATGTAATCCACCTGTGAGCCAAATCCAAACTACCAGCAAAATACTGCTGAGTAAGATAATCGGCAGACTATGCAATGTAAAAGCAAGCAAGGCAAGAATGCCACCGATCAACAATCCCACCGCTGGATAAAACAGTAAAGATTGTCCATTTTGCTGTTTCGATGGCATCGCTTTAAGTTGAATCGGGAAAGTCGTGAGAAACTGTAGAGCAATCCAAAAAGGTGTCATTCACTTTGCTCCAAAAGACGAATATTTGCACGATTTTGCACAATGAATGAATTTAATTGTCCCAATTCAGCCGTCATTTTTAATAAATCATCTAAGTGACTTTGCTGTGCCGTACATTTTAATAATTTAATCACGCCACCATGGGAAACCAATAAAACGCGGTGCCAATGATGCTGTTGAGCCTGCAAGACTAACTCATCTAGACCGCTTAATATCCGATGTTGAAATTGCTGAAGACTTTCTGCATTCGGTGGCGTAAATGTGCTGGGGCTTTGCCAAAACTGTGCGAGTAACTCTGGGGTGTTTTCATAGATATGCTTGGTTGATACCGCTTCCCAGTCGCCAAAATGCATTTCTTGAAACTTCGCATTTTCAAACATTGGACATTTGAGTTGTTGAGACAAATCTAAAGCAAATAAACGGCAGCGCTGTAAGTCAGAAGTGATGATGACATCCCAGTTCGCTAAACCGTGTGTATGTATGACGTTCAATACATCATCTATGGTCTGCTGCATCTGCTGCCAACCTTTTTGCGTCAAAGTATCATCTGTAGAGCCACGTAAGGTATGGCTCAGTTCAGTCTCACCATGACGCAATATATCTAAACGGAAATGTTCCATTTAAACTTTTTCACCAATCACAGCAGCTTGCGCGAAAGTTGCCATGTTGTTATGTAAACGACATGCCAAACGAATTAAACCTAATGCCGCACCGGCACCGCTACCTTCACCTAAACGTAAATTCAACTTCAAAAGTGGTTCAGCTTCAAGGGCTTGGAGTAAACGTTGGTGCCCATATTCAGCCGATTGATGACCAAAAAGCATCCACTCACGTACAGCAGGATTTAAACGAACAGCGACCAAGGCAGAAACCGTACTAATAAATCCATCCACGACCATTGCCAGACCCAATTGCGCACAGCGAATGTACGCTCCAACCATCGCGGCAATTTCCAAACCACCTACAGCACATAGAGCTTTAAAGACATCTTGGCCGACATAGTCCTGATGTAAAGCTAAAGCTTGATCAATCACTTGTTTCTTATGTGCCAATTGTTCAGCACGAATACCTGTACCAACACCTGTCAGTTTTTCGGCCGGCTCATTAAATAAAAAACATGCAACAGCAGAAGCAGAACAGGTATTGCCAATGCCCATTTCCCCTGCGACATAAATTGACGCACCTGCAGCGATAGCATCTTCAACACTTTTACGGCCGAGATTCATCGCTTCAATACATTGTGATTCGCTCATCGCAACAGTTTTAGCAAAATTTGCTGTACCCGCTGCAATACAGTAGCGCTCTACCCCTGCATATTCATAAGCGTCACCTACCGAACCACAGTCAATCACTTGTAGTTTGGCTTGATACTCACGTGCAATGACACTAATACATGCACCACCGGTCGTGAAGTTTTGTAGCATTTGGCGTGTGACAGCTTGAGGATAGGCCGAAATATTTTCTTCCATCACACCATGATCACCTGCAAAGATGGTGATCCATGGAAAATCCATATTAGGCTGATCTGTATTTTGTAATGATGCAAGTTGCACCGCAACATTTTCAAGTTCTGAAAGCGAGCCCGTAGGTTTAGTTAGCTGTAACTGGTGATTTGACGCCTGTTGCTTAGCTTCGATACTTGGATTTTGACAGGGTTCTTGCCACCAGTTCATGCTTTATCTCCTTTTAATATCATTGGAAAACCTGCAACACAAAACACCACATGGTCAGCGATTTGACCAATTTGTTGATGTAAGCGCCCAGATTCATCGACGAATTTTCGACTGATTTGTCCCATGGGAACAACGCCCAGCCCAGTTTCGTTACTGACTAAAATAATGTCTGACTTTAATTTTGGCAGCACCGTAAGTAATTTTTGGCATTGATGCTGTTGAAAGTCTGCTTGTTCATGCAGCAATAAATTACTCATCCACAGCGTTAAACAATCGATAAGAATGGTTTGATGAGCTTGGTCTATTTCAACTAAGCGATCGGATAAATACAAAGGCTCTTCAATCAGCCTCCAATGGTCAGGACGGTCTGCTTGATGATGCTGAATTCGCTCCTGCATTTCCTCATCATAGGCTTGTGCTGTCGCCACATAGATCACGGCTTGAGCACTTTCTTTGGCTTTTTGTTCTGCAAGTCGGCTCTTACCTGAACGTGCCCCACCCAATATGAAATGAATCATGACTGTGCCATCTCTATATTTTGTCTAAACTGATGTTGATAATAAGGAGTCAACGCCCCTTGTAATACTTGAGCCTGATAATGACCAAAAGTCAGCTGCTCGCTTTCAAAATCAAAGCTGTACTGTTCAATTCGTTGGATTCTTTCAAAAATATCATCGCTATTCCATGCCTGTTTATACAAGCCCAATGTGATATGCGGACAATATTCGATCGGTGCAATTTCATTCGAACTTACATTAAAAGCTTGACGTAGATGCTCTAACTTACGATCTACATCCACAATTTCAATAAACAGCGCGCTTTGAAAGCTATTGATCTGACCTGTACATAACCGAATATTAGATAGCGATAACTGTCGAAGTTGTTGTTGGTGCAGTGCCAATTCATCTGCTGAGAAATTATCATTCCATCGTGGTTCAGAATGATCGATTAATTGTGTTTTATTGAGCTCTTGAAAAAAACCACAAATAAACACAGTGATATGAAATTGGCGCGTATTCGGCGTGTATAAAAGATCTGAAAACTGCGCTCGAAGTGCTGTGAGATATGCCAATAATTCAGGATCCTGTATTTCTAGATACCACAAAGCATAGTGCTGACGACCTTGATGCCAACCGGGATAATCCTGATTGAGCGTCGGTACGACTTGCGTTGAAGGTTTTAGAAACACAGATAAATCACTTTAAATTCAATCTGCTTTATTAAAGCATGAATCAAAACAGACTTTACCCAATTTTGATTTAGTAATATTCAGTTAGAACTGAAATTCATTCATCTAAGAGCTTTCTTTAATAAAAAATGCCGAGTCATACTCAGCATTTTTGATTCAGCATATATTGCTTACAGATGAGCATGAAATTTTAGGCAAATTTGGCTGCACCTTTCTGATCTTGCGCTATAGCATGGTTTTTCCAAGATGTAAACTGCTCTGTTGACTGTACAGCAAATTGCTGCAACTGTGACATTACATTGGCCTCAATCTGTTCGATCCGTTGCAGTTGTTCAAGCTCGTTGGCCTTTTTCAGCTCGGAAAATTGCAACTGGATAAACTTGATGACCTGATCCATCGAACATTGATTAACACTCACGGCATACATCAAACCATAGACAATCCCTTGCTGTAGATGTGTTGTATCCAGTCCACATTTTAAGTTGGTTGCCAACGAGCCCAACACTCGTTCATTAAATGCAAGTTTGCGTAAAGGATCTCGTGCCACGCGCGCGCAGGGGTCTTTGTACGCATGTTCACAGGAGTTTATAAAACTCTCTGCCAGTCGTGTTAAATCAAAAGCACGATTAGGTAAGCATCGTGCTAAACCAGCCTGCACCTCGTCAATGAGTTCATGCATAAATTGATCAACGCGATTATCTGCAAGTGCCACACCTATGGTTTGATGATTTAACAGTGCAGATTGCCAAGCCAACATGGCATGCACGCCATTCCATAAGCGATTTTTAATTAACTGGATATCTTCAATATGATCGACCAAAATTATTTGACGCATTTTTTCTAACAAAGGACTATTATTTTCCACATAGATCGGCATGTCAGATTCAGCATTAAATAAAATTAAATCCATGCTTTGCAATATATGACTTGGGTGAAAATTACGTCGCATATCCTCAACATATAAAGTAGCCTGACGTTCCTGATCTGGATTTAATTTCGTCGCATCTTCTAAGTCTAATTGAGCATCCACTTCAACTTCATCTAATTGAAATTGTTTGAAGATATTATATTTTATACGGAGCTGACGATATAAATTTTGGTCACTCAACTTAGATACCATGCGGTTGACCACGGTATCGCAAAAATAGTGTTGTTGCATGATTTTCTCTGCAACAACCGCTCCAGCAAGCTCAGTTAAAGCCTGTTTTAAATGTGACATTAATAATTGTTTTGCTCCGACTTTGTTCAAAATGATCAGCATCGTTAGAGGTTCGATGGCTTTCTCATCATGTGCAATATGTCGTGCATAGAGGCCTTGCGCAATGGTTTTGGCTTCTTCCGCAATCGCTTTTTCAGGCAAACAGATGGCAACTAAACTCGACTCCGTGTACATTTCTTGCATCTGCTGAATATTTTCAGCATCAATGACTGCCATGTTTTCAACGCGTTCGTCATAAGACAATTGACCATAGCGAATACTATAGGTACCAAATGCATTGACCGCAGAACGATATAAAGGGTTACGAGTCGATGCATAGATTTTTTTCGGGCGAGTATAACCATCCCAATGCGACAAAATTTGAGCTAAATAGCCACCACCAATCGCCCCAAAACCATGAATACCGACAGTGAGCTGATTAAGTGTTTGTGGAAAAGCCTCTTGCACATGCGGCATCTCTAAATGCGCAGTGAACGGGTCAAGTTCCGTCAAGCAGTCATACATACATTCATAATAATATTTGGCTTTGGACAGCATGTTTTCATTGGGCGATTTAATATCTTTAAACAGTACAGTAATACCGCCAGCGTCAAAGGCTGAAGTCACACCATTTTCCGAATCTTCAAACATCAAACAATCAGCAGGACTTAAATTCAGCTTTGCGGCAGCACGTATAAATATTTCCGGATGCGGTTTACCATTTTCAACTTCATCACCACAGACTAAGACATCAAAGAACTTATACACATTGGCATTGATGAGATATTCTTCTGCGATTGCTCGGCGACTCGATGTTGCTACAGCCATCCGTAGTCCTGACTTGCGTAAGCGTTCTAATACTTGAACCAAGCCTTTTTTGATCGGTACACCAAACTGACGAACATGCTCCAGCTCTAATTCATCTGCACGTTTGCGAATATCTGCGTATGGAATGTTTTCATCATATTCGGCTTGGGCCAATCGATGCGCGCTTTGTGCACTTAGCCCCAAACAATTCATCAGATACGATTCGGAAAACTCAACACCGGTCAATTCAAGAGATGCCTGTTTCAATGTTTGAAACCGTAAACGTTCAGTATCAAACATTGTTCCATCCATATCAAAAATGGCGCCCAGAACCAAATCATTATTAAATTTAAGCATTTAACCTCCGTTATTTTTTATGTAAAAAGAATAACGGAGAAAACTATTGATTCAGTACTTTGAGAATTAATGAAACAATTGTGGTTATTTTTTAATCAAAAATCTTGCTTTTAAAATCTATTTTGTAAAATCAATCGCTGATCAAGTAACATCATGTAATCAAAACCATCTATTGGCAGGATAGTCCTATCTTCACACCGACCTATTGAAGTATTTATACAACTCGATGCATATTTCACTCAGTCACTCGCTTCACGGTTTGAGTTTTGGTTTGAAATAAAAAGAATACGATCAGACCGAGCATCACTAAAAATAAAAAATAATACGGAAATTCTTTGTGCCACTGATATAAACCCGTACTAATCAGTGGCCCGACAACAAAGCTCAAAGCCTGAGTGGCTGTACACCAACTTGCCACCTTAGTCTGTAACGCACTGGGCGCCGTTTGCGCTGCACCCGTTGTAAATGCAGGGATTAAACATGCAACCGATATACCATATAAAAGATATGTAGCTTGAAATATCTGTAATTCAGTGGTGAAAACCGAAATCAGCAAGGCTGCTGCCATGCTAAACAGCCCAACCCACAGTAAGCGATATACGGACCAATTTAAATACTTAGAAATCAGCGTTTGCATCACCACCAAAGCAATACCCACGACGAGAGAACACTCTGCAAAATGCACTGCACCCTCTGCAGCAGTCATATTAAAGCGGTCTTGAATATAAAACCCTGCCGTTAAATTCACTGTCACGATGGCAAGATAGAGACTGAATCCCAACATTAACCATGGATAGCATTGCTGAATGCTCAAATCCGTAGATGGTGACTCATGCTTTTCTGTCACTGGCTTTTCAACGCTATGCTGTTCGGTATGTCGGTCAAAGCTGAACACCAAGACCGCAGAAATCAACGCTAAAATAATGATTGCTGCCCAAAGCGGCGTCATGATTCCACCAAAGCCCAACAGTAAGGTTGTTAGAAATGGACCAATGATCACGCCTGCACTGTTTAATGCACCGAATTTTGACATTGCTTGTGAACGCTGCTGCTCATTGTTAAAACGAGTCATCACATAAGTTTGCAAGGCAATCTGTGGCATCGCCATAAATACCCCAGTGGCTGCACGTGAAAGCATTAGTAAACTAAACAGCAACAACATCCCTATCTGAACAGAAAGGCCATACATCAACACTGCAGTAAATAGCCCCCATGTCACAGCCATGCCCACAAAACCGATACTCAACAGTTGATAAATCGAAAACTTGGATTGATTTTTTGAAATGTAAATCGCACCGATAGCCATCAGCAGCGCACCGACGGAAACCATTGCTCCGCCTTGTAGTTCAGAAAGCTTTAACTCTCGAACCAATGGCGCCAACAGCGGCAATATCATCGAGAAACTTGCACCATTGGCAAGACTGGCAGCAATAAACAGTTTGTTATTTCGATCCATTATTTTTGTTATCCATTTTTAATGGCTACGTTATAAACAATAGAGGTGACTTAAGCCACCTCTATTTTGTAAGTCACGATACCGTGCTTTAAACCTGATTCAGGCTTTAAATCAGTATTTCACCGTATAACTTAAACCGTAGGTGCGACCTTGAGCCGCTAGGCTAGAAATTGGGCCATAGACAGTTTCAACCGACTGACTGTATACCGACTTATAATCCGTATTCCACACGTTGTAGACACCAAAGCCCACATTACCCGGTCCTACTTTTGCATTGGCAATCACGTCCATCGTTGCAAAGCCTTTAATTGACGCTGCTGGAGCAGATCCATATTTCACAGCGTCTTTTTGGGCTTTGTCTGTACCGCCAATCGCTAAAGCTTGAACACGTAGGCTCATGTCATTATCAAATTGCCACTCTGAAAATGCTGTACCTTTTAAAGGTGCTACACGAATGGCATCCAATTCTTGCCAGTCACCTTGGGTATTTTTAAATTGGCCCGTGGTATATGCAACTGTGCCGCCAACAGTCCAATTTGGTTGAACTTCATAACTGGCATTGGCTTCGACACCATAGATACGTTCATCGGTATCAATAACATCAATGGTGTAATTCGGCGCACCAAATTTCAGGCTTTTATCTGAGTCATTATAAAAAGCCGTGACTCCTGCATTTAAACCACCGGCATTTTGTACACGCCAACCGAGTTCATAGTTATTGACTTTAATCGGGTCAATGGTTTGGCTATTAATCACAGAATTTGCCGGCACATCGCGCAGCATACGTTGCACATCGGGCAAGTTTGAACCTTGTGAGAAATTGGCAAACACTTGCTGTACATCTGTTAAGTGATACACCGCGCCAACATTAAACAGCGTTGCATCATGTTTTACTTTGCCGCCGTTCAGTGTTTTCGCCACATAACCTGGGGTTAAATCTGCGGTAATGGCTTCCATATAAGGCACAGATGAATCGACATCGCTTTCTACACGTTCATGGCGAATGCCTGCTTGTAAGCCTAGTCGGTCAGTTAATTCATATTGCGCTTGGGCAAATACCCCAAGTTTTTCTGTTTCAACATCAGGGCCAAAAGCATAGTAGTTAAACGGCTGATAACTCAAACCATTACTTTGAATAAACGTTGCGCTGTCATACATTTGGATATTTTGTTGATCTTTTTCATTTTCATAGTCCACACCATAGGTTAGACCCAGTTCACGACCATTTAAGTTAAGATCTTTTTGTAGAGCAACACGCGCGCCTAAAACATCGATATCGGTTTCTGACTGATACACCAAGAAGAGTTCAGGTGCCATTTGACGTGCAGATGGGAACCACCGTGCTTTTTCATTTCGATAATAGGTTTCAGCATTTAGACGGTGGCCTAAAATATCTTGATTTTCATATTGTGCGTTGACGCTATAACGTTCAGTTTGTGGTTGTTCGGCAAGTTGTAAGCCTTTTACCGCATTTAAAGACAACGGCAGCTTGCCACCCACGGGCTGTGAGCGCAGCGCATTTAAATTTGGACCATAGTCAGGGCCATAGTCACTATCTTGCTCATCATTATAATATTGCGCACCGAAACTCAGCGTTTGACCATCGGCAATTTTCCAACTGAAACGACCATTTAGATCTAAAGTGTCGGTATCTTGGCGGTCTGTTTGCGCAATTTCAGGCCCAATACGATTGCCATGACTATCTTGTATTTCACCACGTTTGGTATAGCTTGCACCTAAAGTTCCGCGTAAATTGCCTTGATTAAAATTCATGGTTTGTGCAGCTTCATAAGCCAGCGCATCAGACTTAAAGTTATTACCAGAAGTGACACCGACTTTTGTTTCAAAACTCAGCGGTTCCGATCCACCACGTTTGGTGATGATATTGATAATACCGCCTGTCGCACCTGAACCATAAATACTACTTGCGCCAGAGACCACTTCAATTCGTTCAATCATCGACGGGCTAATACTTGCCAGTTGTCGAGATCCATCACGATATCCCGTTTGCGGCACACCATCGATCATGTATTGCACCACACGTCCACGCATGGTCATCCCATAGTTAGACGTTGTACCACTTGAAGGAGTCAGTGATGGCACCAATAAACCGACAATATCAGCTGTGCTTTTACCAGCATTGGCTTGTTTTTCAATTTCTTCTTTGGGAATGCTGTATACCGTACCCGCAATATCGGCAATGCTTTTCGCAGAACGGGTCGCCGTCATGACAATCGGTGCCATTTTAGTAGCTTCTGCAGTTTGCGTTTCGACCGCAGCATTTTGTGCTGTGTCTGATGTGACGTCTTGCGCATAAAGCTGAGTACAAATTGCAAGGCTGAGACAAGTCATTTGCATCGGTAGAGCTAAACGTTTCATATTCTTTTCCATTTCTTAGAGTTCCGATTGAGTCGGAAGTGTTTGAGTTTTTAAATTTTGTGTTTTTAAAACAATGCATTGACTAATTAAGACACTGATCGCGGAGCCGATTGCCAGTACCAAGTAAAAATGTCCATAGCCTAATGATTTTGCGAGAAAGCCTGAAAATGCGCCGCCAATAAAGTAAACGAGCAATTCAAAGCAAACTAATATGGTGAAATCGGTACCTGCCTGTTCTTTAGAACTGGTCTGCATGAAATAGGCATAGAGTGATGTCATGGCGATATAACGAATGGCTAGCATCAACACGACAAATAGACCTAAAAGCAGATGCCATTGATTCAACCACTCCAATACAACGGCTGCCCCAATGACGGCATATAGCAATGTACGTAACCATCCTGCCCAGACCAACAATTGCGTCGCTTTGATTTTTTTCAGCAATACAGCTGCACTAACAGCTGCAATCAGACCGACACCGGCACCGACCACAGACATCAACACCCCGATCTGAGACAGTGACCATTTTTGATCGATCAACATGGGATTCAGCATTGCCATAGCGGGTGCTTCCACCACGCGATAACAAACGATGAGCAGCAAGGCCCAACGAATCGCAGGTCGTTTAAACGCTTGTCGTAGGCTTGGTTTGGCTTTGGCAATTTGAGTTTGTGGTTCTTCTTGAATAAAAAACACAGCAAACATGGTTAAAAATGTCAGCAGCGCTAAAGTTGTGAGCGCTGACTGCCAACCCCAATATTGGTAAATCCATAAAGTTGCAGCGCCACCAAGCATGCTACCGACGGCCACCCCAATACTCTGTGCCATACTGCCCAGACGGTAATTGCCTTCGGTAAATTTCTCTACGGTATAACCATCAATCGCAATATCTTGGGTTGCCGCAAACGTTGAAATCCATAAACCAACAATGACAAATAAAGTCAGCCCATAAGAAAACTGCGTAAAGGCTAAAACCAGTACCCCCAGTACCAATGCGATTTGCGTAAATAACAGCCATGTTTTGCGTTTACCGAGTTTTTTGACATAGAGCTGATCGATCCAAGGCGCCCAAAAAAACTTGAATGCCCATGGAATGTAAAGCAGCGATAACATGCCGATCCAGCGTAAATCTACCCCTTGATGTCGTAAAATAGCAGGCAAAGCCACATTGTAAAAATACAAAGGCAATGCATGTGCTAAGTACAAAATGATCACGACGCTCAAACTCAGGACTGAAATTTGAGATGGTGAAATTGCATGATTTAATTTTCTTGAGTGTTGTTGCATATCCACCTCTGCACTGCCCATTGCAGCGCATCAGACTGTTCTAATGAAACGTAATAAGGCACACGCCACGCTGCATGCAGCGCGGGTGTATTTAAACGTTTGAAGTCATCTGGATCTTGCGCAATACGCACCAGACCCAAACAATATTGAAAAAAGAGATGTTTAAACTTCTTGTACCAAACGGCCTGTATTTGCCGATATTCTTCAGGAAAAGTCGTTCCCTCAGCCGTTTGCATAACCAAAACAAAGGGCTGACTTTTCAGAAAAAAGCGCTCAACTTGAGTCAACCATTGTTCAAACTCTTCCACTGAAACATGCGCTGAAAAGCGCATGTCCAGTATGTGCATGTGGGTGCAGCGATAACTCATGACACCGCCTTAGCTAGTTGCTGATGCTGAAATGCCTTGGAGTCGTTTAAGTAATGACCAAATTTTGAATAAAATGTTTCTCTAAAGCAGTAATACAACATGGCGGTCTTTTCAGGCATTGGGATTAGGCGCTGTGCTTCATAGCACATGTCTTCAACCACGATGGCATAAGGCTTCACACTATGATCAGGCTCTCCCACAATCTTGGCTGATGCGGCATTTTCAAAGATATAAAAACTCAATAAACGCATGACAGGACGTAAATAGCCTTTACCAAAAACGGACTTTTCACCAAATAACAAATGCCAACCTAGATCCAGCTCATCACCGTCGTAGTACAAACCTAAACGATCCCGTTTTCCCTCGTAAATCTCTGTGTAGCCCACATCTTCACCATTGACTCCTACAATCAAAATTCGGTGATGATCATCCGCCAGCATTTTTTCGTAATACACTTTTAGTTCAGTTTCTGACTTATTGAGCTGCCATTGTGGAATCACATGCGGTTCATGCATCCATTTATGAACCAAAGCCATATCTTCTGGATATTGCATTTGTCGTAAGTAGTATTGCGTCTCATTCTCATAGTATTCATAAAAATCAGGTAGTTGTCGTGATAACGTTGTCATGATGTCGTCCTTTAAATTTGTTTAATCTTTTCTGTTCTTAGCTCAAAAATCTGTTTATGACGCAATACGATTAGTTGTCGTTTTCTGTTCGGCGGTATGCTGTTGTTTCGCCCACTGATTTAAAGTGCTTGGACTCACAGGGTTTGCAATAGGATCTAAAAATACAGGTACTGGTCGTTCTGCTTCGTCGTTATAACTGGTGGTAAACAGTCGAACACGGTTCAGACAAATTTTCTCGAAACGTGGACGGAACATACTGAATTTTTCAATACGATCTGCCAATTCAGGATGTGCCTGATGAAATTCGTCAATCACGCTGGAAATGGTTTGCCAAAACTCAAGTTCTGTATGCTGTGGATAATCTTCAAGGAAGACATTACAGATATAGCGGTAATGCACCATGAACAAACCTGTAAAGATAAAGTGGCTAAGTTCTTCAGCAGGATGACGCAGTAAAATTTGCCCTTCAGGTGGTAAATTTTCGAGTTCTGGAAAATCTTCATCAACTAAATTGACATCATCAATAAAGTCCTTCAGCACCATTTTTTTTGGTAGACCATTTTCATGGATTAACATGGTGTTTTCACCGTGTGGAGAAAAAGCCAAACCATATTTGTATAAGCAAATCAGTAGCGGTGTTACACAAACTTCGGCAAATCGTTTCAACCATTGCAAAGGCGTCAAACCTGAAGCCTGAATCAACACATATAAAATAGACCGACCATTTATGTCTCGATGCAACAATGCTGCTTGGGAAAGTGCTAATTGATGCTCACCGATACAAGGCTCGACACTTTCACGCCATAAGCAACCAAACAATTCTTTAAATTGGTAAGGTGCACCATCTATCTGATCAAAACATGGCTGTTGTAATGTGAGACTTGCAACTTCGCCTAAAAATGCTACCTGTGTTTTTTGCAGGTCTACATCTTGATGTTGAATGTCCTTCAGCCACGCGGTCACTGCCGGTGCAGCCAAATTTCGTTTTGAAGGCAGACCTCGATATACCGCGGTATTAAAGATACTGACGGGTAACTTCACATAATGCCGTTCAGGATGACTGGTATTGCATAAGGTACGAATTGATTGCATTGGCACATAGTCATCTTGTCCAATGTCCAATTCAACAATGCGCTGATCAACGATTTCATTGGCATAGGTCGGGATTAACCACTGATGCCATTGCCATGCATGTACAGGAATAAAGTAATACTCAGTAGCATTTAAGGCGTTGTCCGCCAATTGCTGTTGAAAATCGTGTAATTGCGCAGAATTCAATTCATGGCGATATAAGCTTTTCGCATCCCAAGCCTCGGTCGAACGAAACTCAGCTAAATCACGATGAACAGCTAACCATAAGACTTTGACCGTTGGAGAAATCTCTGGTGCGGAGCTTAAATAATCATCATAGCCAAAGCCCATACGGCCTTTACTCATAATAAGCCATGGGTGTCCACGTAACATGCCTTCAATTTGATAGTGTGGCGCTGACAAGACAGCATGACTCAGCAATCGCTGTTCATCAAAAACATGGGCTTCTGCTAACCATGTATTGTTCATTTCTTTAATCAAATATGCCTTGGTAAATGGTTTCACCTCAGCTTGATTTGAAAAAGCACGAATAAATTCATGCAGATTCCATGCGGGCTCTGTTGTCGATTCACTTAACTCTCGAACGCTCCCTTCAACAATACGCCAATGCCCAAGCAGAAACTGAGTCGCTTCAAATTGATACGTTTTATCATCCAGTTTGAGTTGCCAAGTGTTATTTTCCACTGGCTGAATCTGAATAATTTCTTCATATAAAAACTCAGCAATCGCCATTTCAATCAGTCTTTGTCCTGCACGGCGCCACTGCGTTTGATTTATCTTTAATTTTGCAAATGTCATTATAATTTCTCGAGTTTAACCGTATTCTGTTCTTGCTTATTCGGCATGGTCGTATTGCGGTTCATTGCATAGTTGGCAATGGTTTTTTTAACGGAAAATGGTCTTTGGATATTGGTTTGCGCTGATTTCTTCACAATGCCCATACTGTGCATTTCAGCATTTTCACTGGGTGAAAAATGTTGGAAACTTTGCGCTTGATCACCCAAATCGTATAAGTTAAAACCCAATAATTGATTGGCAATGACCGCTGCACGGTGGGCTCCAAGCCCTAAGTCTGGTGTTCCTACACCGTGACTGTGCATTTCCTGATTTTGAACAAAAATTTCACCAACAGCGTCATGCTGTACTCGGTAGTCCTGACTGATTTTCCAACGACCGAATTCATCACACTGAATCAGCGGTTTTAGATATTTGAGATATTGCCACTCTGGACTGTGATATCCCGTTGAAGCCACAACAAAGTCTGCATCTAGATAGAATTGTTCTGCTGTGACTTTGTGCTGAAACTGCAAACGGATGCCCGCGCCATGCGGCTCGGCAGCGACCAAACCCACCTGAGCATGTAAATGCGTCTGTTTAATATTTTGACCAATGCTCCGGTGATATAGTTTTTGGTAAATATCACGAATGGTTTTTGCACTGATGCCCTTATATAACAGGCCTTGTTGCTTCAATAGTTCGGCTTTATTTTCTGGGCTCAGTTGATAAAAATGCGCGGTATAATCCGGACTAAAATGCTCCAATCCAAGTGGTGCATATTCCATCGGGAAAAACCCATTAGAACGGGTCAGCCAATGCAACTTAAACTGCGCTGTTGTGGTCTGATCCTGAATATATTGACGATCAAACAGACCCATAAAGACTTCTGCCGAAGACTGGCCTGATCCCAGTACAACCACATTACCTTTCAAGTGATTTAACGCTGCATTGCAATAATTTGCAGAATGTAAGCAGCGCTCCGGATATTGCTGTTGTATGTCTTTTAGACACTGTGGTAAATGCGGAACATTACCCGAACCAATGACCAAATTTCGGCATTGATAACGTCTAAAACGTCCATCTTGCTCAACCATGACTTCAAAGCCTTGCTCTTGGGCATAAATGGCTTTTACGGTTGATTGATATTGAATATGCTCTAGTTGGTCTGCAACCCACTGACAATAATGATTATATTCACGTCTAGGAATCTGAGCTTGTTCTAAAAAATAGAATTTGTATAAACGTTGCTGCGTCTTTAAATAGTTTAAAAAACTAAAAGGACTGGTTGGATCGACCATGGAAACCAGATCGGCCATAAACGGCACTTGCAATACTGTATTGGGCAATTGCATACCCGCATGCCAGTCGAACTGTGGTTTCTTTTCAAAAAATTGATACTGCAAATGATTTTGCTTATGTAGCAAACTCGCCAAACTAAGATTAAATGGCCCTAAGCCTATCCCAATAAAATCAAGCATATTGCACATCCTTCTGTTCCACACATAAAGGATTTGGCAACTGTACATAAACCGATTGCTGATCGACTGGGGCAATCAATTCATCCAGCTCATACAAGCGCGTCAACAGATTGCCCTTATACGGCAAGGTTGGCTGATAAAGTAATGAATGAATCAATGAACTTTCTGGATAAGCCTGATGTAAGTCCAACAGTTCATTTTGCAATATCGATATCAGCACTTGCTCTTTGACATATCCAGTTGCACCAATTGCGTTGATAATGCCGAATAAAGTATTACCAAAGAAATAATAGCTAAAGCGCTCATCGACAAAGGCTTTGGAACCCACGGCATGCGCTTTTTCTTGCAACTCTGGAAACGCGCTTAAGACATCACCTGCAAGTTCTTCAATATAGTAAAAGCCTTGATTGTCACGCAGCCATAGATATTTAGGCATTGCATGTTCAAGCTCAAGTAAGAGATTTTGCTGATGTGATTCAAAAGCCATTCCGTATCGGTGATACAAATACATCAGTGGTTTTAGACTGATAGCTAAGAATTGTTTAAACCAATTGATCGCAATGGTACATTGATCAAGTTCAGGTTGTTGTTTTGCGACCTGTTCAAATAAGGCATTAAAACGGCTTTTCGGCTGTGCAGGATGCTCTTGGCACAATGACGCAATACAACTCACCTGCTGCTTTTCACTGAAAGGCTGATCACGGAAGATGCAAATAGTTTCTTCGACGATTTCATCATCTATGCTCAATGCCATCCACGCAGGATCATTCACCGCTTTGAGCGTTGGGCATTGTTGTAAAATACGTTCACCGAGACTTGAATGCCAAAGTCGATGGGTCATTTCACCACGGTGGCATTCTTTGGCAAGGTTGACTCGGATTGAATTGGTGATCATTACAGAAAGTGATGGTTTCAACATCCACGGTGCTGCAAAACTTGCCATGGTGCGTACCGAAGTCGTTGGGGAAAATGCCCAACCTTTCTCGCCAAAATCGATAATTTTTAATTTGGTTTTTAAACTTTTAAACCATGCTTTTGACTGTAAATAACGTGCTTGCCAAGGATGCAAAGGCAATAACTTATAATGCGAATAAGCATTCAGTAGTGCTTGATCTGTTTCTGATAAATGCCATTGCAATTCGCTTTTCAATTGCGCTGATACAGCTTGATCTAAAGCTGAACCTTCTTGAATATATTCTGGAGCCACCAACCAATAATGCAGTTGGCTGAGACCTTTGGCTTCTGGCGAATACCTTTCCCAATCTTCATGCACAAAACCGACCCGACTTTTCGGTGCAGGATGCATGCTGTGCCCTAAAATTAAAGCTTGTTCCGATTCAATGAAACTTTGTTCCGCTTGGACCAAAGCCTCAAAATCATGTTCACGTAGTGTCAAAAATTGAATAAGCGCTTCACGACTTTCGATCCAACGTTCTAATAATGATGAAGCATCCAGTGTATGACCTGACTCTTGTACGAGCTGTTCAAGTAATAAACTCGCGATCGCGGTGATACTAAATGACTGTTTCTGTCCCTTGTTAAAGACGTGTGGGAGATCTGCAAGACGATGTCTACCAACAAGGCTGACATAAGATAGTGGTACAAATAACTGTGATTGTATGCAATCTAAAGGGATGCATAACAACGTCAAGCCTTGGCTAAACGTCAATTGTGATGAATTCTGTTGATACTTTTCCAGTAAAATACCTTTACCGGTTTCTTGTGAGTATGCATTGACAAGATGCTGCATCGCCAAGCGATTAGCAAGCTCTTTCATCTGACCATATCCTCTATTTTTAAGCTTTTCCAAGCTTTGTCATGTAATTATGTTTCTTTAACTGTGCAAGTAATGCTTAGTACGCTGGCCAGCGTGAAACTATGTTAATGATAATTATTAATAATTGCATTTTTGTGAAGATTTGCTACAGGATTGCAAATTTGGTCTTATCTCTATGTATTTAAAAATTAATTTTTTTGATATGAACTTTTCTGTTTTTATTTATACAATTTTCTGAAATGGAACTAAATGATAATTTTCTCATTTAGCATTGAACAAATAAATCATATTGCTTATTTTTTAGCCGAATTATCACATTGTGCAACTTAAACTAAAAACCCATGTCTTTTACATGGGTTTTTATATTCTGCTTTTAACCAAGCTTTTATTTAAATCAAGGAACGAAATGTGCAGTTAAATTTTAATCATTGAAGACTTTACTAACATCATACTGGCCATACATCCTTATTGCCAATTAGCATGTATTTCATAACAAACACCTACTGATTTCTGATCTATATCTTCTATTCAGACTGGTTATACAGCATGAATTATGTACTCCAACGATTTGGTTGAAATCAATCAATTGATTTAACAACCCAATCCAAAAACTTGTGCTTATCAAAAAAGTCAGGTGCAGCATTTGCAAATATACTTTTTTCTTTGTTGTTAAAGATTCCTTTGTAATAAAAAGACCTATCTGCGGTAAATTTTGAGTCATCCCCTTCATGCAATTCTCTAAAGAAGATCGATAACTGCATAAATCGACTTTTAGATGCTAAACTGTGTTTTTCTAATACAAAATTATAGATTTGCTCAATAATCGCTTTAGTATTTGAATAAGGCATTTTGTTGTCTCTTTATTAGATCGCTCTTTCAAATTACAGCTTTTAAATTAAAATACAACTGTTTTAGTCTGATTTTAAATACCTATTTTTTTTATAAGTATTTTTATAATTAAACACCTTTAAGTGCTATTAGTGAATCAACCTCTAAACATGAAGTTTTACTAAATTCTACTTCTGCGACTACATACATTTTCGTTATTTAAAGCTAAAAACGAAACAACAAAAGTGTATTCTTAGCTAGAACTTCCAAATTAAAAATAATCAGTTGAAGTGAAATGAGCCGTATTAGTATGTACAAAATACGAATTAACCAAGATTAAAATGTTAAAAGTTTTAGCTGAACAAGGAATTCACCTAGATGCATAACAAAATTTTAAAGTTTATAAGTTTTCTCATTTTTAGCAGTATTTTAACAACAGGATGTAAATCTTCACCGTCTCCTCAGCAAGAATTAGATGTACAGGCAAATTTTTTCCCGTCTATGTTGAGAATTGATGGAAATCTCTTTGCCCTTGCTAATCAAACACCTCCTAATGATTTAACTATAGAATTATTTAAATCAACACTACTCAAAGCAACTTTGTTAAGAAAATACGAAGCTGAGGCAAAAAACAATTTTAGTTTAGAAAAAAATAGAAATCCAATTGAGCTGAATTCAATGTGTTTGATGACTAAATTTCTTCTAAATAAATCATATATTCAAAAAGCTAATCTCAATCCTGAATTTTATGAAGATATTTACGGCTGGATTACAACAAAGAATAGTTCTTGGGAAAACTTACTTAAAGAGACTAAACCCGGAGAGTTCGAATATTCATGTGTGATTTCTCCTTCAAATATCCCTAATTAAGATGTGACATCGAACCAAAAAGCCGCTTAATGCGGCTTTTGTAATTTTATAGATTTTGAAGTGGAAGGTATTCCCTCTAAATTCACTTAAATTTAAGTAGTCAAAAACCGCACTTAAACATCTATCACATCAGCAAAATTTGCACCCAAAACTTTTGCTAAATCTTCGGGTTTTAAACCAATATCCAAACCACGCTTACCACCACTCACATAGATTTTAGCTAAGTTCTGTGCAGAAGCATCGATCACAGTTTTTAAGCGTTTTTTCTGTCCAACTGGACTAATACCACCAACCAAATAACCGGTTAAACGCTCTGCATCTTTTGGGTCAGCCATTTTGAGTTTTTTACAGCCAAATGCTGTGGCTACTTTTTTCAAATTTAGCTGATATTCAACTGGCAATACGGCAACAAAGTAATTTTTATCGTCCGTAACCATCAAGGTTTTAAAGACTTCTTCGACGGTTAAACCAAGTTTTTCCGCAGCTTCCAAACCAAAACTTTTTGCTTCTGGGTCATGGTCATATTCATGAATTGTAAAGTCGATTTTATTAGATTTTAAGAGTTTACATGCAGGTGTCATTGCTTTTTCGTCATTCCATTCGGACAACTAGGAAAACTCGATTATAAGCCTATTCTAGAAAGACCGGCGAACACTTTTATATTTTTCATGAACATGACTTGTGCAATAAGTTTGAGTTGAATACATTTAAATAAAGCAAAAATTTCAAAAAAATATGACAACGCTGACTCAAGACCTCATCCAATTATTATCTGTAGTGCCCAAAGATCAGGGCTACTTTTTGGCACAGAGCAAACCTCTGTTTGGTGACCATATTTTTGGTGGGCAATTACTTGCTCAGAGCATAGTCAGTGCATCCTTTACCTGCACACTCCCACTCCACTCTTTACATGCCAACTTTATTTCTGCGGGCCTTGCAAATCATCCCGTATTATTTAAAGTCGAAAATTTACGTGATAGCCATAGTTTTTCCACTCGACAAGTGACCGCCATACAGTATGGCAAACCAATATATATGGTGATGTTGTCCTATATGAATAACGAAATGGGTATGGAGTATCAAATACCTGAACCAGATCTGATCCCACAGTTTCCACCAAGTATGCTCAAAGAAGAGCAATTCCATAAAGCGCAAATCCAATCATCTATTTCACCTGAATATCTGGCCACATTTTTACAGCCTTTTCAGCTTATATCTAAACCAATTGAATACGTGCTGACAGATTTTCCACCGTCCAATCAAGCTTCTGTCTTAAATCAAAATCAATATGCAGAATATTTAAAACTCCATGATGCCTTGGATGCACAATTTGACCAACTTCATATACATCAGGCCATTGCAGCATACTATTCAGACTATAATTTATATTCTGCGGCGCTCAAAACACATGGTTTAAATTATCTGTCTCCTGAACTCATCGCAACTAGTCTTGATCATTCGATGTATTTTCATCATACCTTTAGGGTAGATAATTGGGTATTCTATGACATGAATACTACCCGAACCTCTCAATCACGTGGGCTTAGTCATGGACAAATGTGGCAAGATGGAAAATTAGTCGCAAGTACTACACAAGAAAACTTAATGCGTTATACAGGCGAATCTTGAGGCCTGTGACAATCTTTAACATTCAAATTCTTGTTAAGTTAAGCATCAATCGTATAAAATTCATGCAAATCATACCGCTATAACAATAATATGCCTTCGATCTACCAGCTTAAGCCTGCATTTCAAAACCTGCTTCGACCTTTGGTTAAATCACTTCATCATCTTGGTATTACAGCAAATCAAGTAACACTACTGGCAATGTTCATTTCGCTAGCTGTGGCATTTTTTATTTATATCTATTTTTCTCACAACGGTATTGGCATTTTACTGTTGATTTTCCCTGTATGGATGCTTATTCGAATGGGCTTCAATGCCATAGATGGCATGCTGGCACGTGAGTTCAACCAACAATCCAAACTCGGTGCTTTTTATAATGAATTATGTGATGTGATTTCCGACTCAGCACTCTATTTTAGTTTAATTTGTTTTGCTTTTATTCAAGCTGAATTACTTATTTTAACCTGTTTTCTCGCCATACTTGCCGAATATACCGGTGTGATGGCGCCATTAGTGGGGCAAGAACGTCGTTACGATGGTCCAATGGGAAAAAGTGACCGCGCTTTTGTATTTAGCATCATCTGCGTCATCATCGTGACCTCTTCTATATTGAATGTTGGCTTAAATACATTGTCTCTTATCTGCAATAGTATTTTGATTATTACCATCTTTTTATTATTTATTACGATTTATAACCGCATTAAAAATAGCATTATCAACCCACAATAAATTTCAGTTTAGATCGTCAGTCGATTCATTATTTTGAGAACAACACAATGTATAACAATACTCAGCATACCTTTACGAGCCATGATAGAACATCCTTGTTTTATCAACATTGGGAAAATAGCAGTTTAAAAAGCAACCGTAAGAAAAAAGCGGTGATCTTATTTCATCGTGGCCATGAACATTCGGGACGAATGGCGCATTTGGTCAATGAATTGAATTTGCCTGATTTTGATTTTTTCGCTTGGGATGCGCGAGGTCACGGTAATACTCCTGGTGAACGAGGAGATGCACCGAGCTTTTCTGCATGCGTTCAAGACATTCAATATTTTGTTCAGCATATAGAACAAAATTACCAAATTCGATCAGAAAATATAGCAATTGTAGCTCAAAGCGTTGGCGCTGTTTTAGCCGCGACATGGGTGCATGATTATGCCCCTAAAATTCGTGCTTTATGCCTTGCCTCGCCTGCATTTGACATCAAACTCTATGTGCCTTTTGCAAAACCCGGCTTAACACTCCTCAACAAATTCGCCGGCAACTTTTTTATCAATAGTTATGTCAAAGCCAAAATGTTGACGCACGATACTGCACGTGCGCAAAGTTATGAAACAGACCCGCAGATCGCTCGGGCCATATCAGTCCGGATGCTGCTGGGTCTATATGCAGCGTCAGATCGAATCGTTAAAGATGCACAAAATATTTTTGTTCCTACACAGGTTTTATGTTCAGGATCTGACTTCGTGGTGCATCAAAAACCGCAATTGGCGTTTTATCAAAAACTTCCTCATCCAATGAAGGAATTTCACGTCTTAGACGGTTTTTATCATGATACTTTGGGTGAAAAACATCGCAAAATCGCCACAGATAAAATCCATCGCTTTATTCAACAATGTTTTAAACAACCCTATTCCGCACCTAAACTTTTAGATGCCGATAAAATTGGCCCGAGCTGTGCTGTTGCAGAAACCTTAAGTTCAACGCTTCCAAAACACTCTTTAAAACATGCATTTTGGAGCTTAACCAAACAAAATCTTAAAATTGGTAGTCTCTTTTCTAAAGGTTTAAAAATTGGTGAAGATACAGGATACGACTCTGGCAGCACCTTAGATTTTGTCTACAGAGATCAATCAGAAAGCCAAAATGCTCTCGGTAAAATCATCGATCGACAATATTTAAATGCGATTGGTTGGCGTGGTATTCGCGTTAGAAAACAAAATATTGAAGCGCTATTAACGAAATATGCTTCTAAGTTAAATGATGCCCAACACGCAGTACGGATTATGGATATTGCAGCAGGTCATGGCCGTTATATTTTAGATGCTGTACAAAAACTGCCTGAGCAGCCTGAATCCATCCTGCTTAGAGACTATAGCTCGATCAATGTACAAGCGGGTCAAGCAATGATTGAGCAAAGAGGTTTAAGCCAGATTGCCAATTTTGTAGAAGCGGACGCCTTTGATGCCACTTCTTTAGCCAGTGTTGAACCTAAACCGACTTTAGCTGTGGTATCAGGTTTATACGAATTATTTAGTGATAATGATTTACTTAGACAGTCCTTATCAGGCTTAAGTCAAGCCATTGAGAAAGATGGTTATCTCATCTACACAGGTCAAATTTGGCATCCGCAACAAGAATTTATCGCCCGTGCCCTGACCTCACATCGCAAAGGAGATGCATGGGTGATGCGTTTACGCTCACAAGCAGAAATGGATACATTAGTTGAGCAAGCTGGTTTCAAAAAAATCGATCAAGTTATTGATGAGTTTGGTATTTTCACCGTTTCCGTTGCACAAAAAATTTAAGCTTGGACGGTCAATCTTATGCATAAACTGGATCCGGAAACAGGAACTTGGAAATACGGCCTACTGTGTTTGGCATTTCTGGCACCTTTTTTCTTCTTAAGTTATGGTTTTGCCAATCAATACGCTGCGGGCTTAGCTTCCGTACCTGTTATCGTCTTTGAATGGGAAAAATATATTCCACTTTGGCCATGGAGTATTGTGCCTTATTGGTCGATTGATCTGTTCTATGGTTTGTCTTTATTACTTTGTTGGAATAAGTTTGAATTAAAACAACATGTCCTGCGACTATTTTCGGCACAAATCCTTTCAATCAGCTGCTTTTTAATTTTCCCGCTACGTTTTAGCTTTGAACGCCCCGAACTCACAGGTTTTTTCGGCCTATGGTTTGATGTCTTGATGGGCTTTGATAAACCCTTCAATCAAGCACCTTCCCTGCACATTGTACTACTGGTGATACTTTGGGATTTCTACCGTCGGCATAGCACAGGCAAGCTGAAATATCTGGTAGATGGTTGGTCCTTTTTGATTGGTCTCTCAGTTCTAACCACTTGGCAGCACCATTTTATAGATATCCCAACGGGTTTATTGGTCGGTGCCTTATGTTTATGGCTATTCCCGATATCCTGTCCTACGCCATGGACTCAAAACAGCCAGAGTCGGCTAAGCTTAAAGCACATTAAAATCGGCATCCTTTATCTATTTGCTGCCTTATTTTGTGGCGCAATCGCACATGCAAAAGGTTGGTGGCTTTGGCTGCTCTATCCTGCAAGCAGTCTGCTTTTAGTTGCGTTTGCATATTTATTCAATCGACCCCATTTTTTTCAAAAACTCAGTCATGGTGATATGACAATTGCTGCAAAAATGCTATTCACGCCCTACTTTGTATTTGCTTGGATCAATAGCCGAATCTGGACCTATCGCCATCCTGAAGATTCTAAAATCATCAAAATCAATCAGAGTTATATTTATTTAGGTCGCTATCCGTCCAAACACGTCATGCAGCAATATGATGCTTTACTCGATTGTTGCGCAGAATTACCCACTTATCCAAAATGCTCCTATGCTCAAAACTTGAGTTTAGACCTGATTCCTTTACAGGCCAATCAGCTACATAATGCTGTAGAGTCTTTAGAACTATTCTTGAAATCTAATAACAATGATGAAGCACAAAACATCTTGGTCTTCTGTGCTTTGGGATATTCACGAAGTAGTGCTGTAGTTGCCGCATTATTATTGAAACAACATCCTGAATATTCAGTCGAAGATGTTTTACGGATTATTCGCCATAACCGTCCTTGGGTTGTGCTTAAAACACCGCAAATAAAACATTTAAATACTTATCGTTTAAAACTTAAAGGACTTGCACCATGAATTTACAACTTGTGGTGCTATCAAAGTTGTTACAATCCACCACTGGATTGCTCATTTCAGCTTATGTAGCAGCGATCCTCACACTCTGGCTCATTATCCAGTTTGGTAATGTGATGCTATTCGATTTGCTATATTTATTAATTTGTCTAGTTTTGCTCGGAATACAACATTATTTAAGCCTGAAAATCAAATTTGATTCGGCACTTTTAGCCACTGTCGCTGAATACAGCCAAACTCAAAACCTTGAACAAACCACCAAGGAGCTGGACTTAAGTTTAATCAACTTAAAATTAATGCCTGCAAATAAATGTGGTCGCGCATGGGAGCTGCGTGAATTAGGTTGTCTGGCTTTATTTAAATGGCAGATCTTTGTGCTTTGCTTGCAATACATCGCATTCCTCTGCATATTTTTACTGTATAAATAATTCACAATAATTTGAAGCTATGCCAACTCCATTAGACACTTCAAGGAATGCTCACTCACCAATGAAAGGTAATTTTTTAAGCCGTTCAATTGCTCGCTATATTGCCTTTCTCACTCGTCGTGGTGCGCGGCTGCTCACGGGCGCGCGGAGTCTATGGGTCGGGTGTAAACCTGTAATGAAGCAGCGTATTTATTATGCAAATCATAATAGCCATATCGACTTTATTTTGCTTTGGTCATCACTACCGACAGATCTCAGACGGAAGACGCGTCCTGTAGCGGCTTCGGATTATTGGTTAAAAGATGGCTTTCGGCGTTTTCTCATTCAAGACACGTTTACTGGTGTCACTATTCAGCGAAATCGAGAGCAAAATCAAGATCCCTTAGAACCGATCAAAATCGTATTAGCGCAAGGTGACTCGATTATTTTCTTTCCTGAAGGTACTCGAAATTTAAATGATGACGTTGAATTATTAGAGTTTAAAAGCGGCTTATTTCATCTCAAAAATCAATTTCCAGATGTTGAAATCGTACCGGTATGGATCTCAAATTTAAAACGTGTCATGCCTAAAGGCGCGCTTATACCATTGCCATTATTATCTACCGTTATTTTTGGCAAACCTTTAGAAGCACATAATGCACACAGTAAAACTGAGTTTTTAAACTACGCTCAAGAAGAACTACTCAAATTAAAAGCATTGGAGTATCAATAATGGAATTCACCAATGCGCAAATGACCTATGTATTATTTGGTATCTTTGCAGTTATTTTGATTATTGCCTCAACCATTGGCTCAATACTAAAATTTAAAGCGGGTTATGCACCTGCACCGGTCATCGACAATTTAAATGCGCGGATCAATGCATGGTGGGTCATGTTGTTGGTACTTGGTGTAGCAATTTCATTAGGTAAAATCGCCTTTGTTATCCTGTTTGCATTGATTTCACTCTTTGCTTTACGTGAATTTATTAGTTTACTCCCGACCCGTCGCGGTGATTATCTTCCTTTGCTGATCGCTTTTTATTTTGTCATCCCTTACCAGTATTACTTGGTGTATATCGACTGGTACGGGCTATATTCTATTTTTATTCCGCTGTATGTGTTTCTTCTTATCCCTATCGCTACACTCAAAGCTGAAGATACCACGCGATTTTTGGAGCGTAGCTCAAAAATTCAATGGGGACTGATGATCAGCGTATTCTGTATTTCGCATGTGCCTGCGCTATTAAACCTCAAACTTCCCGGATTTGAAGGTGAAAAAATTTGGCTAGCGATCTGGCTGATCATGGTGGTACAAGCCTCCGATGTCTTGCAATATGTCTGTGGCAAGCTATTTGGAAAACACAAAGTCGCACCGATACTTTCACCATCTAAGACCGTAGAAGGATTAATCGGAGGCATTGCTTTAGCCACTGCATTAGGCGTTGCTATGTCATGGCTTACACCCTTCAGCTATCTACAGGCTGCATGTATTGGTTTTATTGTTTGTATATTTGGTTTCTTTGGTGGACTTGTCATGTCAGCCATTAAACGCGATCGTGGTGTAAAAGATTGGGGACAGCTCATCCAAGGCCATGGTGGCATGCTCGACCGAATTGATTCCATCTGCTTTTCAGCACCGATTTTTTTCCACATTTTGCGCTATTGGTGGTCTTAAGAAATGACTAAGTTTTAAACAGAAAATTTGGGATCTTAAATGGTGTTACGCACGTAGAATTAATTTCACATTTTAAAAATGATTTTTAAGTCTATGCGACAGTGTCTTACATCTAAGGATTGAATAAAGGTATTAGCCTTCGGCTGGAGATACTCTTACGAAACGTTGTTTCTCATTCGGCAAAGTGAGAAGCGAAGCTTCGAAAGGAAACCATCTTGCGGTGCAATGCACCTCACCGACAAAACTCGTTCACTAGCGTCAAATTATTCAAAGAATCGCAGAAACATTTTTGATTACAATAAGTCTTGTCTCAAACAATTGCGGATGACGTTACCGTGTATCGTTCTTTTATTTGAATCAACGTGCGCTTCTGATGTTACTGCGTAGCATCGGTTAATAATACGCACAATAAAAAATCCCAACTAAACAAGCTTGGGATTCTTCTTATCAGGTATTCGATTTAAACGTCTGAAATTGCAAACTTTTTAAAAATACTTGCACGACGTTTAGGATGAATATTGGCTTTAGTTAAATCGCCTTGGTAGTGATCATAGACACGTTTATCCATCATCTTAAACCAAATAGAGGGTACTAAAGCAGGAATTAGCATAGTGGCATAGCCGCTAGGCAACTCTGGCGCTTCATCAAAATGTCTTAATGCCTGAAAAGGGCGAGTCGGATATGCATGATGGTCTGAATGTCGCTGTAATTGATACAAAAATAGATTGGTCACAATATTATTGTTATTCCAACTATGTTCAGGCATGGTTCGCGCATAACTTCCATCCGCTTTTTGCTCACGTTTCAGGCCATAATGTTCAATATAATTAATAATTTCAAAAAGGCTGATTCCATACAAGGCCTGTGTAACTAAATACGGTGTCACGCCTTTACCAAACATTTTCAGCATCGCGGCATGAAAACCAGCACTCATCGCCCAACCATGAAACAGCTCATTGTCCTTCGAAAAGAAACTTAAACCTTTACGTTTTAAGCGTTGTTTCTCAATCTGCACCGCCGATTTAATTCCACCAAATACAGTGCGTGGCCAAAACTCATAAAAGGTTTCGCCCATTTTTGAGGATGCAGGATCTTCAGGTGTTGCCGCACGTTTATGGTGTCCATAAGGATGTTCAATGCGGAAATGGCTATAACCCAAAGGTGCGAGCGTCGCATGTGCCCAGTAATGGTCTTTTTTATGAGGTCGATGGCAGAGTTCATGTGCTGTATTTACACCGACGCCATTGATGGCACCCATCGAAATCCCAAGTAGAACTTGATCTAATAATGAAACATCTTTACGGGTAACCACATAGCCAGCAAAAGCATTCGCTGCCATTTGCAGTGGAATAAATAATTTGACGATCCGATCATAATAGGGATCATTCACTAAAACTTTGATGTCATCATCTGTCGGGTTATTGGCATCATCACCGATCAGTGCATCTAGTGCAGGAATAATGACATGCAGTAGAAGCGGCCCGCCCATGGCAAATAGTTTTTTTGTCGGTTTGGGACCAAAATGATAACCCGCCAAAATCCCCATACCAATGACTGGTAAACCTGGACTCAATAGCCAACCATAACGTTTTTTATCTAAAACACTACCGATTTTGCTTTCTAACTGAGCGAGCTGCTGTTCATTTAATTTTACTGGTGCATTCATGCGCTAGACTTCCCTAATTACTTCTTCTGTGTTTATATTCGTAAAATATGGGCAGCCAGAACAGTTTTAAGCGTCCAAAAAAACTATGTGATCGTCTTTGGCATTTAAGGATAAATGTTGACCTTTAAGCACATAGTGACCATCTATAAATACAAAATTAATATGAGTAAATATTTGAAATATGGATGCTTTAAGTAAAATTTTTGATGATATCCATCTCCACCGATCTGAATATATTTATTTGAGATCAAAGCATCCTTGGGCTTTTCATTTTCAAGATCACAATGCCATGGTTGCGTATGTGGTGATTCAAGGTCAGTGTGTTGTGCATATCGATCAAGAGCAGGTCTTACTTGAAGCTGGCGATCTTTGCCTTATTCCCTCAGGGCAAAACCATCACTGCAAATCTATACAGTCTGATGTCTTGGTCGAATCAGTGAACATCACGCCACTGTTTCAAGAGCAACGAAATAAAACCATTGAATTAAATTCTACCGAATCTCATGAAGCAGAAGAATTATTTGTACTGGCGATCCGTGGGCATGTCGACAGCATTATGGCAAAGCCCTTAGTGAATGCACTCCCCACGCTGTTACATACACCACATATCATGAGCAGTACCGCACCTGAATGGTTGCAAATTGGCTTACATTTTCTGGCCGTTGAAGCGCATCAGATCCGTCCAGGCCGCGACAAAATTTTGGATCATTTGGTGAGTATTTTATTTATCGAATGTGTGCGTGATTATATTGCAGCCTTGTCAGATTCAAGCAGTTGGTTGCATGCCTTGAGTCATCCTGAATTATCCAACGCTTTGGCCGCGATTCATGAACAACCACAGCATGCTTGGACCGTCGAAAGCTTGGCAGAACAATGTTGCATGTCACGTTCTAAATTTGCCAGTTTATTCACTCAAATGCTCGGTGAATCTCCACTCGCCTATTTGCAGCAACATCGTTTGCGACTGGCGACACAGCACTTACAAATGGGGCAACTGACTATTCAGCAAATTGCCCATCGTATCGGTTACTCATCTGAAACAGCATTTAGCCAAACTTTTAAAAAGTTTTATGATCAAACACCGAGCCAGTATCGACAGCATCATCAGCTCTCAAAAGCTGAGTCACCTTAGAGGTTTATTTAACTGACGTTACGCACATAAAAGTAATTTTGCATTTTTAAAATGATTTTTAATTTTATTCGACGG
Organism: Acinetobacter sp. YH01024; assembly: GCF_013420195.1. Lineage (NCBI taxonomy): Bacteria > Pseudomonadati > Pseudomonadota > Gammaproteobacteria > Moraxellales > Moraxellaceae > Acinetobacter > Acinetobacter sp. YH01024. The sequence continues at coordinate 21,659 of NZ_VOYQ01000013.1, read as the reverse complement.
AGTCTTACATCTAGGGATTGAATAAAGGGATTAGCCTTCGGCTGGAGGTACTCTTACGAAACGTTGTTTCTCATTCGGCAAAATGAGAAGCGAAGCCTCGCAAGGAAACCATCTTACGGTGCAATGCACCTCACCGACAAAACTCGTTCAATAGCGTCAAATTACTCAAAGTATCGCAAAAACTTTTTTGATTAGAAGTAGTCCTGCGTCGAACAGTTGCGGATGACGTTACCGTGTATCATACTTTTATTTAATTTAAAAGCTTTAAAATCGCTTCCACAGGATTTTCACTGTTGCCTGAAAGCAGTTGTTTATGCATGGTGATGTGCTGCATCACTTGAATTTGCGATTTTTCAACATCCATCAAGCTTTCAATTTCTGCTGCTAATTTTTCAGGCGTTGCATCATGTTGGATGAGTTCCTGAATCACCTTTTTGCCCGCAATAATATTTGGCAATGAATAATACGGAATTTTGATTAGCAATTTCACCACATGATAGGTCAGCCAATTTAACTTATAAAAAGTCACCATTGGACGATGTAAAAGCATCGCTTCTAAGGTTGCCGTTCCTGATGCTAAAGCGACAATATTCGATGCGTTCATCACCTGACGGCCAATTTTAGATTCGGTATCGGTGTTTTCCATCAAGCGAACTTTGGCTTGTAATGCTTCAGGAAACTGCTTGAGCAACACTTCGATTTGCTGTTTACGTGCATCATTAATTGCAGGAATCAGGAATACATAGTCTGGATGCTGCTCCGTCAAAATCTGTGCGGCAGACAGCACCAAAGGCCCTAAGCGCTCAATTTCCCCGCGACGGCTGCCCGGAAGTAATGCAATGTGTTTTTGATGCTCATCTAAGCCTAACTCGTGTTTAGCCGCAACGAGTGGATTATCTAAAGGCAACTGACTTGCCAATGGGTGTCCGACAAATGCAGCCGGAACTTGCCATTTTTGGAAAAACGCTTTTTCAAATGGAAATAAGCAAAGGACTAAATCAATACTTGCTTTAATGCCATGTACACGCCCTTGACGCCACGCCCACACTGAAGGGCTAACATATTGTACTGTTTTAATTGGTAGCTGTTTTTGCTTTAAGCTCTTAGATAAACGCAAATTAAAATCCGGCGCATCAATCCCCACAAAAACATCGACAGGATTTTCAGTCCATTTTTCAACCAGACCATCGCGTACAGCAAAGAGTTTTTTAATATCTTTTAAGACCTCAACAATCCCCATTACCGATAAAATATCCATCGGATAATAGCTATTAAAACCTTCTGCAATCATTTGCGGACCGCCGATGCCTTCAAATTCCGCATCAATCCCTTGCTCTCGAAAACTGCGGATAAGCTTGGCGCCTAATGTATCCCCGGATACTTCCCCAACCACGATGCCAATTTTCAGTTTCCGATTTTGCAAAAGTCTGTCCTTTTAACTCAATGTTCTTTAGCTATAGATTCTATACGAGTCCTTCACAAAGTTAATAGATTTCCAAAAAAAAGCTGCACGTCTTTAATTCAACATTTTAGGAATATTCATCACTGCTATTTAGCTGCTGATTAAAATTTTTCCGCCAATGGTTCGGATTTGTACCGTATTTATTCTTAAACAATTTACGAAATAGCACTGCGGTATTAAAACCTGCGCTTTCCGCAATTTTATCAATCGAATAATCTGTCACTTCAAGCAATTCAGCCGCATATCGCAGTCTTTCATTGTTTAACCAAGTGACAATAGGTAGTCCTGTCGCATGTTTAAAATGTCTGGTCAGTGTCCTTCTACTCATATTGGAATAATCGGCAAGTTCTTCAATAGTGTGCGGTTTCGACAGGTTATGCCGTAAATAATCGAGTAAACGATTGATCTCCGTATCGTAAGTCATCGTAGAAATTGGCTGCTCAATAAATTGCGCCTGTCCGCCTTCACGATGGGTTGGAATTACCATCAATCTCGATATTTTATTGGCAATTTTTGCCCCGTAGATTTCCCCGACTATGTATAAACAACAATCTAAAGCAGCCCCCGTACCTGCGGAAGTAATGATGCCTGCATCTTCAATATATAAAGCATCTTTATCTAAGTTCACACATGGAAATTTTTGCTTAAAATCGGCACTGCCAGCCCAATGTGTCGTGACCTGTTTGTGGTCAAGTAACCCAGCATACGCCAATGGATATGCGCCATAGCACAGGCCTGCAATCTTGATTCCCTTTTCATGTACCTTTTGTAAGGCTGTCATCAGCTCATGATCTGGCTTTTGATGGATATCATTCCAGCCCGAAATAATTACAAGGTCAGCACCAAGCATCTGCTCTAAGCCGCCATCAGCCTGAATCATGACCGTCTTTTCAATACGGACGGGCATTCCATCAACCGAAAACGTCGTTACTTCAAATAATTTCTGTCCCTCTATTTCAATATTAAATATGGTTTGCGGGACTGAAAAATGAAACAGCGGAATATTTGGATATATAAACAACGCAATTTTAGGTATAGACATCACGCGGCTATTCATAAATAAATCCATTATAACATTTGGCCTAATAGTTTCTATTTATGTCTTTGAGGACAATATATTTAAAGTGCTTATTTCCCAATAATAAAGTTATCTTTTTATACGAATGCTTTTTATGAAAACATTTTTAGGCTATACGGTTTTAGCGACTGCTTTAATTATCGGCTCTGCTTCGGCATCGGCAAATCAGGACAAAGTCCGAGATATTTCTAAAATCACTCAAGTTCAAGAAATACGCAATGCGACGGTCAAAATCAGCTATGCAGACACGACCTTTTTAATAGACCCGATGTTTGCACCCAAAGGGTTCTATGAAGGGTTTCCAAATACACATCGGAGTTATTTACGTAATCCATTGGTGGATTTACCGCTTAAAGCCGAAACCATTTTAGCGAATGTCGATGCCGTGATCATTACCCATACTCATCTCGACCATTGGGATGATGCTGCGCAAGCGGCGATTCCTAAAACGCTGCCGATCTATGTCCAAAACAGTCAAGATCAAAAGACCATCCAATCCGAAGGCTTTAAAGATGTACGCGTATTAACGAAAACCACATTTGAAGGTGTGAAGTTAACCAAAACTGGTGGACAACACGGTACAGATGCAATGTATCGTGTCCCAGAACTGAAAAAAGGCTTGGGTGAAGCCATGGGGATCATTTTTGAAGCCGTAGGACATGAAACCATTTATTTGGCGGGAGACACGATTTGGCGCCCTGAAGTGGATCAAGCTATTCAAAGCTCCCAACCTGATGTGATTATTTTAAATACAGGCAACGCCTTAGTCGATGGATTTAAAGAGTCGATTATTATGGGTAAAGAAGACACCTTACGCGCTGTGCAACAGGTACCGAAGGCTAAAATTGTCGCAGTGCATATGGATGCCATTAATCACATGTCGTTAACGCGTCAACAACTGGCAGCCTATGTAAAATCTCAAAATATTCAGGATAAAGTGTTGATTCCTCTAGATGGCGAAACCTTATCTTTTTAAGGCATATTAGTCTTTTTAAGGCGTATGAGATTTAGCAGCAGTGGACTTTATGTACACTGTTGCATATATCGATAAATATCAAATCGAAAGCTAGGATAATAAAACTTAGTGTGCTTTGAGTGATTGGATATCCACTTCAGATATTCACCACCTTATATTCAAAATATATGATTTCACTGCAGCATAATCTCCATTTGAACTATTAACTACTTGAGAAAACCATAATCAATAACTTAGTTTAGATAAAATTCATTTATTTCAAAATTAAAAACATTCTTTATCTATTTTTTTCACAAGCAAATCACTAATCGAGACAACGACTTATATCAATTAGTCATAAGATATGCACGTTTTTTGATATTTGGCATTCAGCGATGGTCGGTCCTTTAGAGTTCATTCTGGCAGGTGTAATTGTAGGTTTCTGCGTAGGTATTACCGGTGTTGGCGGTGGTTCACTGATGACCCCGATCCTGATCAGCCTGTATAAAATTGAACCCCATATTGCGATTGGCACAGACCTGCTGTATGCCGCTATTTCAAAATTTTGTGGTTCTTTAGTTCATGCACGTAAAATGAATATCGTATGGACCATTGTTATTTGGCTTGCGGTCGGCAGTATCCCTGCGTCTTTTGCGACCCATTGGGTACTTGAAAACTATCTGAGCCAATCGACACATTACAAAACCGTATTAACCATGTTTTTGGGTTTTATGCTGACCATTACAGGGATCTCAATTATTTTCCGTGGTCATATCGAAAAATTCTTTAATAAATTTCGAAAAACTGATCAGTTTGATGATATGAGTGCGGATCTTGAACGTATCAATTTCCAAGCTAAAAATAAGCGTGCATATATCATCATCATGGGGATTATTTTAGGCGTATTCGTTACCCTATCGTCTGTTGGTGCAGGTGCCTTCGGTATTATGGCTTTGGTGCTTATGTTCCCGAACTTACCGATGATTCGTATTATTGGTTCTGACGTCGTACATGCCGTGCTTCTTACACTGGTTGCAGGCTTGGGTCATATGAGCTCAGGTAATGTCGATTTTCATTTATTGGGTTGGTTATTGGTGGGTTCTATTCCAGCGATTGTTGTCGGAACTTTGATCAGCTCACGTTTACCTGAAAAAGTCATTCGTAAAGTCTTAGGCATTACCTTGTTTGTTTTAGGCATGAATTTCATCATTAATCCAGTAAAATCAAAACCTGTCGAAAAACCAACAACTGCAATGTTGATCGCACCGACGGTGAATAGTCAGCAGGTTTAAATTAACTGCCCGATTCATCACTTTTTTTTCAGAGACTTATTGATCTTTTTTATAACATTTGAATGCTATATTCATGTTATATTCGGCTCACGAAACAACCTTTTGTATAATCAAACCAGTGACGGCAATGAATACTTTACAGTCAAATTCTATTACCCAAAACGACATTGATGACGTGAATGTAAAAAGCATTCAGCCTCTTGTTACTCCTGCAGAACTAAAAAAAGAGCTACCTCTGACTGAAACTGCCTATCAAACAGTCCTTAAGGGCCGTGAAACTGTACGTAATATTTTAGATGGAAATGACAAACGTCTTTTTGTTGTCATTGGTCCATGTTCAATTCACGACACAGTCGCTGCACATGATTATGCTGACCGTTTAAAAGTTTTAAGTGACAAAATACAAGATACGATTTATGTCGTGATGCGTGTGTATTTTGAAAAACCACGTACCACTGTTGGTTGGAAAGGTCTAATTAATGACCCTGACATGAACGACTCATTCAACATCGAAAAAGGCTTACGTATTGGCCGTAAACTTTTACTAGAATTGAATGAGAAAGGTTTGCCTTGTGCAACTGAAGCACTCGATCCAAACTCACCACAGTACTACCAAGATCTTATCTCTTGGTCAGCGATTGGTGCGCGTACCACTGAAAGCCAAACACATCGTGAAATGTCTTCTGGCCTGTCTTCACCTGTGGGCTTTAAAAATGGTACAGATGGCGGTTTAACCGTTGCGACCAATGCCATGCAATCTGTTAAACATGGTCATAGCTTCTTGGGCTTAAGCGACCAAGGTCAAGTTTCTGTTATTCGTACCAGTGGTAACCCTTATGCACACGTTGTACTCCGTGGCGGTAACGGTAAACCAAACTACGACGCAGGTTCTGTTGCAGATGCAGAGGCGGCATTAGCCAAAGCAAAAGTTAGTGGCAAAATCATGATTGATACCAGTCATGCAAACTCAAACAAAGACCCGTACCTACAACCCCTTGTTCTGAAAAATATTACTGAACAAATCCTTGACGGAAACAAGTCAATCGTGGGTATTATGGTAGAAAGTCACTTAAAAGGTGGTCGTCAGGATATTCCTGCCAACCTCTGTGACCTCGAATATGGTAAATCAGTGACTGATGGCTGTATCGATTGGGATACGACTGAAAAAGTCTTGTTAGAGATGCATGAAGCACTTAAAGACGTGTTACCGACACGCTAAGTGAATGAAAAACGCCATCTTCGAGATGGCGTTTTACTTTGAAGGATTATTTGTCAGATGAATGAAATCGAAAATGCGTTAAGTCACATTGAAAACTTCCAATATATACATGAACACTTATTAACGTCCGGTCAACCATCTCCTTCTGAGCTTCAAACGATCAAAGAATATGGTGTTTCAACGGTTATCAATTTAGCACTGACCGATGCATCCAATCATATCGAGCATGAAGACCGCATTTGCCTAGATCTAGGCCTGAACTATATCCAAGTTCCGATCTCTTGGGATACCCCTTCAGATGATCAATGCCTTTTAGTACTCGATATGATTGACCATTTGGTTCAAGGTCAAACGGTTTGGCTACACTGTGCGAAAAACTTCCGTGTCAGCAGTTTGATGTATTTATATCGTCAATACTATATGGATGTTGATATGCCAAAGGCTCAAGATTTGATGCATCAAATTTGGAAACCCAATGAAACATGGACAGGTTTAATCCATGCGGTTGCCTTACAACTTCAAGGCCGTAAAGCAACTCAAGATTTACAACATGCACTGATCCATCCAGATCATTTTGCGTGAGAAATCAGTACTGTTGCAGTAGAAAGAATACCTTCTTGGCGACCAGTAAACCCTAATTTTTCGGTGGTGGTCGCTTTGATGCTAATTTGTGTAACTTCAACATCCATAACATCTGCGATACTTTGACGCATTTCTAAATTATGTTTTGCTAGTTTAGGGCGCTCACAAGCCACGGTAATATCAGCATTATTAAGTACATATCCACGATCTAAAATCAGTTGGTAGACGTGTTTTAAAAGTACTCGACTATCGGCACCTTTAAATTTTGGATCTGTATCTGGAAAATGCTGACCAATATCTCCAAGTGCCAAAGCTCCTAATAATGCATCACAAAGCGCATGCAATACCACATCACCATCTGAATGTGCTTTGAGTCCATGTGTATGTGGAATTTGAACACCAGCAAGCGTTACAAAGTCACCTTCTTCAAATGCATGCACATCCATGCCCTGACCGATACGAATTTGAGCTATCATGCTTGAGTTCCTTGAGAAAATAATGATTGAAATCTTGTATTCACGCTTTCTATTTCGCTATAGTGTGGGCAAGCGCAACATAGTGAAAGTATAAGCGATCATGCTGTTGAAAACTGAAATAAATATCATCAAAAAATTCGGACTGGTTCTGCTAATAGGTTCTAGCCTAGCGATGTTTACGCATGCAGAAAAGATAGACTGTGATCAGGCCAATACTCAGGCAAAAAAAAATTACTGTTCTGACGGTTTTGAAGAACAGCGTGAAAAGTTAGATGGGCTTTTTTTAACAGCGCAGTTGATTACCGATGCCCCAATACGCTTACTGATAGATACGCAAAAATTATGGTATAGCCGAGTTCAGCAATGCAAAAACTTGGAGTGTTTTAAACAACAATTTGAGCTTCGCCATGAAGATTTGAATATCTACACCTCGATGAACCAAAGTTTAACGCAGCATTATCTGAAATTTGAAAATGGTCATTTTGCGACATCACCTGTACATTTAAAGGTACATCAACTAGGCAAAGACAGCATCAAAATTGAAGGCATTGCCTATCGTAATCCTAACAATCGAGTCGAAACACAAACCATCCCATTTTTAGCTTACACAACACCCGAACAAAAAAATCAAATCACCGATAATGAACACGACTGCAAATATCAGTTCAATTACAGTAAAGCCTTACTCTCAGTAAAAACTGAACAAAAAGGCTGTGAACGTTTTGCAGGGATTTATCGTTTATATGATTAAGATCAAATTCGAATGACTTAGAAAAATACAAAAAAGCCTCAACATTGAGGCTTTTTTGATGTCTAAAATATGTCAGTTAAATCGGATGTGTTTGCTGCACTTGCTGGCTAATCATTGCAGCTGTTGCCGCAGACAAGGTCCATCCAAGGTGACCATGCCCTGTATTATAGAAAATATGATCTCGCTTACCTGCATGTACTACAGGCATCATATTGGGCATCATTGGTCGTAAACCCGCCCATGGCACCACATGTTCTGTTGATAGATTAAAGTTACGATTCGACCAATCAATTAAGGGCTGAATGCGATCTGCACGAATGTCTCGGTTATAGCCATTAAACTCTGCCGTGCCTGCAACACGTAGTCGATTTGCACCTAAGCGTGAAGTCACAATTTTGGCACTTTCATCCAACAGACTCACCCAAGGCGCATTGGTCTGACTTTGTTCATCATTTAAGTTTATGGTAATTGAATATCCTTTGACTGGATAGACATTTACACGGTCACCGAGTTTATGCGCAAGTTCATAACTGCCTACACCACCACAGACCACCACAGCATCTGCCTCAAGTAAGGTATTTGCATCAGGATGTTCCATATTTTCATCACTGGCTTTTAACTGAACATTGACACCTTTTGCATGATGTTCAAAGTCAGTCACCTCAAAGCCCCACATATATTTCACATCAAAGCGTTCTGTTGCTTTGGCAAGCTGCGTCGTAAATTTATGGATGTCGCCCGTGGCGTCCCCTGGGCAATAAAATCCACCATAGTATTCACCTGTCAGACTAGGCTCAATGTCACGGATTTCAGCTAATGTCACAGGATGACGCTCTAAGCCACCCTCACAGAGCATATTATTAACTTGAGTCGCCACCTCATAATCATGTTGATTATGAAAGAAATGTAAAATGCCGCGTTTTTCTAAATCAAACTGTAAGTTTTCATGCTCAGCTATTTCAAATAAGCGCTGACGTGCCATCAACGCTAGACGCACTGTCTCATGGGTATTTTCACGATAATCTTTAATATGCCCCATAAACTCAAAGAGCCATGAATATTTATGTAGGTTAAAACTTGGATTTAATAATAATGGCGCGGTTTTTTGTGACATCCATTTGATGCCTTTCACCACCGTTGCTTTTTGGTTCCACACCTCAGCATTACACGCTGATAATTGACCACCATTGGCAAACGACGTTTCCATCGCAGGATAAAGATGTTTATCGACCACAGTGACACGATAACCGAGTAATCCGAGTTCGTAAGCTGTCGTTACCCCAGTAATACCTGCACCAATCACAACAATATGACACATATAGGCTCCTTGGAAATTATATTTCCTATGCTCGCCCCATCTGTCATTGGTACCTGAGAGCTTTGGTTCCTTGCGAAGCAATGTGAACCTTCCCCTTCGGTGAGTAGATCCGGCCTACTTCTCTCCAGATTTTTTATATGATTACAGTCCTTTTGCCTGAGAGTTTCCTGGGGGAACTTGCTCCTTCGGCGAGCACGATCTGTGCTTCTCTCCTGCAATCATCCATTCGTTTTTATTCGGCATTCATCTTGGTATTGCCTTAGTTAGATATGAGCAATATTTGTACCAAATCTCAAGTCCTGTTTGGGTCAATATTGTTAAATATTATTTTTATATCGATTTAAGTTGTTAGGTTATAAATTTAAAATCATTTTTTCTAAACCTAAATACTTCATCTTTAAAATAAAGGTTTAAAATATTAAATGAAATTTATATCTAGAAAGATTGAAGTTTTATGTCGGATTATACGCTTTTCTCTCGCTTTGCATCTGTGATCAAAACACATTCTATTGAAGAATTAACCCAAAGTGATTTACTCCTTCTTAAGACTCTGGGACCTGTTCAAAGTTTTTATGCACCATTCGAGGCCATAAATCATGATGCAAAAGTGGTCATCGTCGGCATCTGCCCAGGCCAACAACAATGGCGTAATGCATTAATTGCAGCGAAGGACGGCGTAGAGCAGCAATTATCTGAGGAAAACATACTTAAACTTGCCAAGAATAGTGGTGCTTTTAGTGGTCCTATTCGTAAAAATTTAACTCAACTGCTAGATCATATTGGATTACAGAATCAATTAGGCATACAGACCACTGCAGAGCTATTTAGCAATCATCAAGATATGGTGCAAATGTGTTCGGTTTTACAGCAATGTATTTTGGTCAATGGAAAAAATTATGCAGGCTCAACGCCCGCAATGTTGAAAAATGAATTATTAAAACAACATATTGATGATTATTTTATTCCTATGATTCAACAGCTTCCGAACGCAATTTATATTCCGCTAGGCAAAGGTGTAGATGAGGTTTTAAATTATGTAAGCAGCTTAGGCTATTTAAAAGATCAGCAGATTTTAGCAGGACTTCCCCATCCATCGGGTGCGAATGCTGAACGGATCAAATATTTTTTAGGCGAAAAACCACGTGACCAATTGTCTCGACAAACCAATCCCGAGCAGATTGATAGCGCAAAATCACAGATCTTACTTAAGTTATCTAAATTTCAATGAAATAAGATTTACATCACTTAATAATATTTTTTATTTGAATATCGACCACTTATATCAAAGCAGTGCTCAAACAAAACTAGAAAAGTGTGATGTATTTTACTTTTTTGTTTTTCTGTGTGAATATGCGCCAAAATAAATATTGCTTATAAAAATAACGCTAACATGGAAAAACACATGAAAAATTATTTAGTTCTAGGATTTACACTCCTACTACTCACAGGTTGTATTACCGTACCTAAAAATAAACCTGAAACCAGAACATTAAAGCTGAATGGTGTGAATACCGTTGAAAACAGCAAAGTGATCCAACGAACCATTACTCGAGGTCAATTACTGTGTGAAACTGGACAAAAATGTCCTGAACTTGCAATTGATTAGCAAAAGAATAAAGGTGAGTATGCACTTTCACTGCATTCTTATGATCAACAGCAGCTTGATATGAATGAAATATCTTTTGTGATCGACGGCAAAGTATTGTCTTATCCTGCAATAGGTCAAACAAATTATCGTCGCTTAGATAATTCAAATGTGATTGATTCTTCTAATACCGTGATGATCCCAGATACTGTGCTTAAACAATTCTGTGACGCAAAAGATATTGCGGTGATTATGAATACCAACCAAGGTGAAATCGCACACTATATGCTAAAAAACCAAAAATCATCAGATGCCTACCGACTATTTTTACGTGCTTACTCTTAAGCCCAAATAGTCTAAAATCAAAATCCCAAAAGTTAGTGTATGTTTTTTGGGGATTTTTTATTCATCTCGCTTTATAAATTGATCAAATGCATCACATGGTCTTTATTTTATTCGTTTAATTAATTGTTTAATTGTCAGTTCACAAATCGGTTGACCTACCTCTAGATGAAGAGGATAGGCTTGATTTTCATCTGTAAGCTTATAGCCACGTCGTTGATAATATTTTATTAATTCTAAACGCCGATCAATCACATACATCACAAATTCTTCAACATTGGGTTCAATCAACATCGCTTGCTGTTCTGCAAATTGCAATAATTTTTTTCCTAAGCCCTGATCTTGCTCATTTGGATGAATTGCAAAATGACCAATTTCACAGCTCTTCCCCTGCATTTGAATACCAATACACCCCATGATCTGCGCATGTACCGACTCAATCACATATAAATGAAAATCCCTTTTTTGTAAGAGTTGACTGAGTTGAGAGACATTTATTCGATTTCCTCGAACAATATGATGTTCCGTGGTCCAACTCTTGGGATGATTTTCCCGATAGGCTGTATTCATTAAGCTTTCAAGCTGCTGAATATCACCAAGTAAAACATTTCGTATATTCATATTTTTTTGCTATTTATTTTCATAGGCCTAGTTTACCGAAATAAAAAAACCAGACAATTGTCTGGTTTTTTTATGCAATTTTCTCATCAGTGTGACTTGCTAAAGCTATTCACCAACCGCGTTCGGAACAAAGCAGCGCTTTGTTATTTATCCACTGTGACTCGCTAACGCTACTCACCAACCGCGTTCGGAACAAAGCAACGCTTTGTTATTTATCCACTGTGACTTGCTAACGCTATTCACTAACCGCGTTCGGAACAAAGCAACGCTTTGTTTCCTCACTTGGGTTCAATTGGGGCAAATGGTGCAACAACGTCTGCATTTTGTGCACGGTTACGCATGAAATGATCCATGAGCACAATTGCCAACATTGCTTCTGCAATTGGTGTCGCACGAACACCGACACAAGGATCATGGCGACCTTTGGTCAACACATCTGTATCTTCACGATTAATCGTGATGGTTTTACCCGGCGTAGTAATGGAAGCTGTTGGTTTCAAGGCGATCGCAACACGAATATCCTGACCACTCGAAATACCACCCAAAATGCCGCCTGCATGGTTTGCCAAGAAACCATCCGTAGTTAACTCATCACGGGTTTCATGACCAAACTGCTCAGCAACGCCAAAGCCATCACCAATTTCCACACCTTTTACAGCATTGATGGACATCATGGCATGTGCAATATCTGCATCTAAACGATCAAATACAGGCTCGCCCCAACCGACTGGCACTTGCGTCGCAATAATTTCCAGTTTGGCGCCACAGCTCGTTCCTTGTTCACGAAGTGACGTTACGAGAGCTTCAAAACGTGGGACGGCATCTGCATCACCACAGAAAAATGGGTTATTCGGAACTTCATTCCAGTCAAATTTCTGTGCTTTTTCGGTACCAATTTGGGTTACATGACCACGAATTTCTATGCCGAATTTCTCAAACAAGAATTTTTTAGCAATCGCACCCGCAGCAACACGCATCGCAGTTTCACGAGCACTCGAACGGCCACCACCACGGTAATCACGAAAACCATACTTATGTGTATACGTATAGTCTGCATGACCCGGACGGAAGGTTTGCGCGATGTTGCCATAATCTTTTGATTTTTGATCTGTGTTACGGATCAATAGACCAATCGATGTACCGGTTGTTTTGCCTTCAAATACGCCTGAAATAATTTCAACTTCATCGGGTTCTTTACGCTGAGTCGCAAACTTAGATGTGCCCGGCTTACGACGATCCAGATCCTTTTGCAAATCGGCTTCAGTCAGTTCAATACCCGGTGGAACCCCATCCACAATGGCCATCAAACCAACGCCATGAGATTCACCACAAGTCGTTACACGGAAGAGTTGCCCTATACTATTACCTGCCATGTCAAACGACTCCTTATGCTTGAACAGATTGAATGAATAAATCTCGGTATTCGCGGCATTGAGCAGCAGTCAATGCAAAGATACCTGTACCGCCTTTTTGGAACTGTAACCAGTAAAAATCAACGGTATTGAAGTTTTGACGCATTGCCCATTCAGAGTTACCCACTTCGATCACAATTAAGCCATCTTCAGTCAGGTAATCTGCAGCTTGTGCCAACATTTTACGTACAAGATCCAAACCATCTTGACCCGCAGCAAGCGCCATTTCAGGTTCATGGTGGAATTCTTCTGGTAAATCTGCCATGTCTTCAGCATCCACATATGGTGGATTCGACACGATCAAATCATATTGATTTTCTGCTGGAATTTTGGCAAATAAATCAGACTCGAGTAATGCCACTTGATATTGTTTATTGTGGTGTTCACAGTTAATTTGTGCCACTTCAAGTGCATCTTTAGATAAATCTGTTGCATCAACTTCAGCGTCTGGGAATGCATAAGCTAAGGCAATCGCGATACAACCCGAACCCGTACACATATCTAAAATGCGCTGAGGAGTTTTTGGATTGGCATTTTCAGGTAGATTATTAACCGCAGCACCCATTTCGCCATTTTCACCTAAGCAATATGGCGCAAAACGGTTTTCAATAAGCTCAGCAATAGGTGAACGTGGAATAAGTACACGCTCATCAACATAGAATGGCTTGCCATAGAAATATGCCAAATTTAACAAGTATGAAGTTGGCACTTTTTCATTAATACGACGTTCAAGTAAAGCTAAAAACTCAGCGGCTTCGCTTGGCAAAACTTTCGCATCTAAAATTTCAGCATCCGCATTCCAGTCTAATGACAGTGTTTGCAAAACCAGTGCAGAACTTTCAGCAAAATAGTCTTCTGTACCTTGACCTAAATGTGCATCGTATTGACGTAATGCTGTTACACCAAAACGAATGTAATCTCGAATGGTGGATAAATTTTCAGCAGCTTCCTGCAAATGTTCAGGGCTAATAGTCGGTCGATCCACTTAAGGCGTCTCCAAGGTCATATTTTTAAAACGCCCTATGATACCTTAGTTTTCATGGTTTTTTTGGGAAAATCATTTCATATTTTTATTGTGCAATCGTACTTCCATCATATCAGCATGTGACATTGTCATTTGAACCGCACAACTTGAATTTGAAATCAAAAACTCTTTCGCTTTTTTATTTTTAATATTACATGCGTTATCGCGACGCTGTAACCATACCTCTTGAGACTGCGTTACCAACGCTTGCTCACTATCTGCAGTTGTTTTTAATGTTATTTTTAAAAGCTTTTTCATTCTTTTATTTTGCGCTTTATATTCTTTAATTTGACAGGTATTAATAAGATTGGATTGACTTTGAGCCTTTCTCATACATGCCTCAAAATCGCCGGTATAACCTAATGCGAATGCATTCACGGACCAACCAGCACATGCAATTAACAAACCTTGTGTTAAGCGCTTTTTCATGACTCCGTCCCCATACAAAAATAAATAGTTATAAAATTATTCTGCCTTTATATCATCTTAGATTTATATTTAAAATGCTTTCAATAAAGCATGATTGAAAATTAAAAATTTAACTTCATTATATAGATTATGGTCACCACAATAGATGAAACATGAGCTACAAGCACAACAATCTTATGGCAATGCGTCAAAATTACTGGAATGACGCACATACACCTCGCGTTAATGCTGAAAAAGTATTTTTTCAACAACTCTTAAACGACTTAGGTATCTTTGAAAATGCTAATCTTGAAGATGCAAAATCATTATTCTTTAGTTTACCGAGTATTATTCTCATAAAAGGTTATGCCAAAGGCTTTATGGAGCCTTCTATACAGCAACTGATAAAACAACACATCGAATTGCACCGCACTGAGCTGCAACAAAAATTTGATGTCAAAATTAAATTTAGGCTCTAAAGTCTTTTATTCTCTTATTTTTAGAATTTTCAGTTGCATAACTACACTGTAAATTCAGCATGTTGAACTTTTTTAATACGTGCAGACCATGTAAGATTCGCTACAATGAATTTTTCTGCGAACTGTTGAACAGGATTAAGTTTAAATGTCAGATCAGAACGATAAGCTTAAACAATTGAAAACCTCCTCCATGGATCGACGCTTATCGATTGCGAAAGCCTCTTTACTGGCTGGTACGCGCTGGGCTGCCTCAAGTGCAAGCACAATGTTCTCAAGTGAAGAAGAAAAAGAACGTAAACGCAAAAAAGCCATGAAAGATCAGGCTGAATATCTCGTCGCAGAAATTGGTAAATTAAAAGGTTCAATTGTAAAAATTGGGCAAATGATGGCGTTGTATGGTGAACATTTTCTGCCTGAAGAAATCACCCAAGCCCTCAACACGCTGAACAATCAAACAGTTGCATTGGCATGGCCAGCCATCAAAGTCCAATTACAAAATCAACTTGGCTCAAAGCTTGATGATCTCGTGATTGATCATGAGCCACTTGGCACAGCATCTCTGGCACAGGTTCACCGTGCAAAACGCAAATCTGATGGTTTAGAACTGGTTTTAAAAATCCAGTATCCGGGTGTGGCAGATGCAATCGATTCGGATATGAATCTATTCAAAAACATGCTCAAACTGACACGAATGGTTCCTCAAACGCGTGAATTTGATCAGTGGTTTGATGAAGTTCGTGAAATGATGCATCGTGAAGTAAATTATAAAATCGAAGCAGATACCACTCGCCGTTTTGCTGCACGCTTAAAAGAAGACCCGCGCTATATCGTGCCGCAAATCATTGATGGTTATTCAACACCTCAAGTGCTGTGTATGACTTTTGAACGTGGTGTACCGATTAACAGCCCAGTAATGCTGTCACTTCCTCAAGAGCGTCGCAATGCCTTAGGTGAAGCATCACTTGAGATTGCCGTACGTGAAATTTTTGAATGGGGTGAAATGCAAACCGACCCTAACTTCGGAAACTATTTGGTGCGTTTGGGCAATGGTGCGGATGTACCAGATAAAATCGTACTCCTCGACTTTGGTGCAATCCGTCAGTTCGATGAGCATCTATTAGGCGTTGCACGTAATTTGATTACCGCGGGTTATCACCATAGCGCTGAGCAAATGGTCAAAGCGATGACAGGTTATGAGTTCTTTGATGGTATTCCACAAAGTATTAAACCCGATATGGCCAAAGTCTTTCTGTTAGCAACAGAGGCATTTAGTAGCACTGAAAATAACCCAAACATCCCTGCTGGTGTTATGGACGAACAACAACGCTATGACTGGAAAAAAAGCCAATTACATAGCCGTGTAATGCAACAAGCTTCAAAATCGATGGCATCTCGCTACTTCTCAGTTCCACCTAAAGAGTTTATGTTTATCAGCCGTAAATTTATCGGTGCATATACCTTTATGACCGTCATTGAAGCGAAAACCAATGTTCGTCGTATGATTCAAAAATATCAATAATCACTCAATGCACACTTCAAGACTTGGCTGACTCAAATGTCAGCCAAGTCAATTTTAAAATAAAAATCCTTTTAAGCCTTTTTACTTTTCTATTCTTAATTAATTATTTAGCTATCAAATCCCACCTAATCTCGCCGTTTATCTTTGACAATCATGCATGTCATTTATGACATGGTTTTTCTATCTTTGGCATGTCAGCATTAAATAAGAACAACGCAAATGGAAAACAACAATGACCAATATGGTAAACAAGGCACAAGGATTTGGACTCTCACTTTTAACTAAAATTGCCGGAAGTGATGTACTCGATCAGTTTAAACTGCGCAAATTTGTTGAAAAATCTTTGTATCAGAGCTCAAAAGCTGGTTTTAAAACCTTGAGCCAAACGCAAAAAGTATTTCAGACCAACAAAGATGTGCATAAGCAACGTTTGCCTAATCAACAAAAATCATTATTTGATTTAAACCTGACTGAAGAACAACAAATGACTGCTGATGCGATGCAGCAGTTTGCCACAGAAGTCTTGTATCCACTTGCTCATCAAGCCGATCAAGAGGAAAGATTTCCTGAAGCGTTATGGCAACATATCCAAGATCTAGGTCTAAATTATTATGCCTTACCTGAAGATTTGGGTGGCGTCGCGGCAGAAACAAATATCATTAGCAATATCTTAATTGCTGAACAATTGGCTGAAGGTGACTTTAGTTTAACAGCAGGTTTACTGTCGACATTTAGCTGTATCAATGCCATCACCCAATGGGGTTCCGAATCTGTTCAAGCAACCTACTTAGCGGCATTTGCAGATGATTCAGCCCTACGTGCAAGCTTTGCAGTTCAAGAGGCAACGGCGGCATTTAATCCCTATCAACTTAAAACTCAGGCAATTGCTGACGGCCAGCAGTATAAAATCAGTGGGGAGAAAACCTTAGTCCTTTTAGGTGAACAGGCAGATGTGCTCTTGGTGAGTGCCATGCTGAATGGGCAGCCTGAAGTTTTTATTGTGCAACGTGACCAGAGCATTAGCGCTAAAAAAACACCAGCTATGGGTTTGAAAGCCACTGAAACGGTAACTTTAAAATTTGATCAGACCCCTGCCCAACGCTTAGGCGATCAAGATTTCAACTACACCTCATTTATCGATCTTGGCAACTTAATGTGGTGTGCCATGGCTGTTGGCACCGCAACTGCAGTCAAAAAATATTGCATTCAATATGCAAACGAACGTACAGCTTTTGGAGAGCCAATTTCGCACCGTCAAAGTGTGGCATTTATGATTGCAGATATGGCAATCGAAATTGATGCCATGCATATGCTCATCCTCAATGCAGCAAGTCTAGCCGAAGCCGGCAAGCCATTTCATCGTGAAGCCTATTTAGCCCGCGTGCTATGTGCTGAAAAGTCGATGAAAATTGGGACCGATGGCGTGCAAATATTAGGTGGTCATGGCTTTACCAAAGAACATCCCGTAGAACGATGGTATCGAGACTTACGTGCCACAGCGATTCTTCAATCTGGCTTACATGCTTAATTCAGCAAAATAAAAACAAGGAAATGTCCATGAACTTACAAAATCCGAAAAAATTTAAATTGCTGATCGACCAAGCCCATGAAGTCGCATTAAATGTTCTACGTCCTATTTCACGTAAATATGACAAAGCCGAACATGCCTATCCTAAAGAGTTAGACATGTTATCTTCCCTCGTCGACGGTATGAATGATGGCGGAGATGGCATGAATGCAGGTGCTGCCGTCAATAAACGTGGTGACACAGACACTGGTAATAAAAACGGTGTCAATATGTCGACAGCCCTCAGTATCATCGAGATGTGCTATGGAGATACAGGCCTGTTGCTCAGTATGCCTCGACAAGGGCTTGGAAATTCGGCTATTGCAGCAGTAGCCAATGATGAACAACTAGAACGCTTAAAAGGAACTTGGGCCGCTATGGCCATTACAGAACCCAATTGCGGCTCTGATTCTGCTGCTATTCGGACAACAGCGACGAAAGATGGCGATGAATACATTCTCAATGGGGAAAAAATCTTTGTCACCTCGGGTGAGCGTGCTGATTCCGTGGTGGTTTGGGCAACGCTAGATAAAAAATTAGGCCGTGCAGCGATTAAATCCTTTGTTGTTGAAAAAGGTACGCTGGGCATGACTGTAGAACGCCTAGAACATAAATTGGGTATTAAAGCTTCTGATACGGCTGCCATTAGCTTTGTAGATTGTCGTGTCCCTGCTGCAAACTTATTAGGCAATGCTGAAATTGATGTAGCAAAGGGTTTTGCTGGGGTTATGGAAACTTTTGATAATACTCGCCCACTCGTTGCCGCGATGGCTATTGGCTGTGCCAAGGCATCTTTAGAGCGAATTAAAGAAATCTTTAAAGATGAATTAGATGAGCAGTATTCAACACCGATCTTACAAAGCTCGAATATTGCTGCACAAATATATCGAATGGAAGCAGACTGGGAAGCAGCACGTCTCCTCATGCTCAAAGCCGCATGGATGGCCGACAACAAAAAACCAAACTCACGTGAAGCATCCATCGCTAAAGCAAAAGCAGGCCGTGTAGGTAATGAAATCACGTTAAAGTGTGTAGAACTCGCAGCGGCTGTCGGCTATAGCGAAGATGAATTATTAGAAAAATGGGCACGTGATTCAAAAATCCTCGATATATTTGAAGGCACACAGCAAATTCAACAATTAATCGTTGCACGTCGTGAACTGGGTAAAAGTTCAAGCGAATTAAAGTAATTTTTTGCTTGAGTAATTTTAAACTTAGAGATGGATTTTTTTATAGGATCAGTCTATAAACAATCCATCTTTTTGTTTTTCGATGATTATGTTTCAGATCCGACCACTTCAACTTGAAGACAATGTAAGCATTGCCAATGTCATTCGCACAGTTTCCAAAGAATTTGGATTAGCGCCAGAGTCAGGATTTGCTGTTGCAGATCCAATTTTAGATGATTTATATCACGTCTATACGCAAGCAAATGCACAATATTGGGTTATTGAAAATCAACACGGTACAATTTTAGGTGGTGGGGGCCTTTCTCCTTTAGTTGGAGACTCAAGCATTTTAGAAATCCAAAAAATGTATTTTATGCCTGAATTACGTGGTCATGGCTTAGCCAAAGATATTTTAGAACTTTGTTTTCAATTCGCCAAAGATCATAATTTTAAAGCGTGTTATTTAGAAACTACACATACACTTGGGCAAGCGGTGAAACTCTATGAAAAAGTAGGATTTGAACACTTACAAGCTCCCAAGGGCAATACAGGTCATAGCCAAGCATGCGAAATTTGGATGCTTAAAACGCTTTAAATAAAATTAGATTCTACAAATTTCACTGGAAAGATTTACAGCTTTATCAAATACAGTTATTTGATGAATGGATATTCTAGTTTTTTATAACTAAAGTTCTCGGGATTTGAATGTTCCCATAATCTTAATAAGTACCATGTTAAGAGAGAAATACTGATTCAATTAACACGATCTTTTTCTCTCTTCACTTAAAAAATCATGTAATTTGAGTACATTTCCATCAATTCTTACAATTTCACTGTACAGAGCATCTTAAGAAAATATTGACCTCTAAGTCTCCAGTTCATAATATCGCTTTAGAAATTACACTTAGCCATGATTATTTTAAAGTGAATATAAATGCAGAATGTACTGAATAAAACTCGCCTTTCAACTCGTCTTTCGTCGCTCCTAAGCGCTCACAGCTTAAAGTTTTCAACTGTTATTATATCTGTAACCCTGATTTCTGGATGTTCATCACTAGGTGGTGGCTCTGTAGAAAAACGTGCAGTTAAACTTTCATCAGGGATCCAAAAGGCCTATTCAGTCAATCCTGAAACTGCAAATCGAGTGTCACCCTACATTGTGCAAACTGCTGATCAATACAACTTAGATCCTTTACTACTGGCTGCCGTTATTCGCCAAGAATCAACTTTCCGCCCTTATGTCAGTTCTCCTGCAGGTGCAGTCGGTTTAACTCAGGTGATGCCACGTTATTGGCAAGCAACATGCCCTGGGGATTTATATGACGAATTAACCAATATTAATTGTGGGTCATTTATTTTAACTAAATATAAAAATGCGGCAGGTAGTATTCCAAAAGCTTTAGCCTACTATAATGTCGGACCTACTGCTTATAACACCAATCGAAAAATGAAAAAACAAGGCAAACGTTATGCAAAACAAGTTAAAGAACATCAAAATAATTTAAAAAGTTCCTTATAATTTCTAAAAATTTAATCTTTTATTTAACCATATAGACCTAACTAAGCTTAAGAGGATAAATTTTGTTAGGTCTAATCTCTTCAATTATTTCATAGATTGACGCATTTTATCTTCATCAAAATATTGCGCAAATGATGCAATACGTTTTTCAACAATTGGATTTTTCATCAGATTTTCAGCTGCACGATTTCCCAATAGTTCAAATGCTTTACCTAGAGCATTTGTTCCTTCATTTTCTGTAACAGCTTTGATTTCAGCATTACAACGTTTAGTAAATAAATCTTGAAATAGAATAGCCATATTTTTATCAATTTTTTGTATCTCAACTGGCGTTACTTTACTATATTTAGAAATTTCTGGATGTGCTGAAAATGCCAAATAAATCCAAGCTGTTAAGTTCTGACTCTCTTTTGCTGAAATTTTATTTACCAAACATTCACTTAGTTTATCCTGATACACACCGGCTGTAGTATTGAAAGAAACAAATGCAAATAAAACTGTAGCTAATAATTTTTTTAAAAACATCTTAAATACCCTATATATTATTAAAGAGACAAACGATTTTATTATATTGATTTATTACACATTTTCATTAGCAAAACATTTTAAATGATATAAAAGAGTTCTAGACGAGTTTATTGTTGATCGGCCTTATTCTTTTTAAATATCTATCATTTCCCTGTTTTTTCTTCTGCTTTTCTTATTATTTTTTTCTTCCCTTTTCATCACGCATAAAAAAACACCCCCTGAGATATCAGGGGGTGTTTCGAATAATGAGCTGGCGATGACTTACTCTCACATGGGTAACCCCACACTACCATCAGCGCTAAGAGGTTTCACTTCTGAGTTCGGGAAGGGATCAGGTGGTTCACTCTTGCTAT